>JAAYZP010000043.1 GCA_012514785.1 Propionibacterium sp.
CGACACCGGGTCCTCGGCCATGTACGCGCTGCGGGGCAAGGCGGGGGTGAGGGTGTTCATGCTCTCGCCCGCCGGCCGGATGTCGAGGTTCCAGCAGGCGCAGATGTTCTCACTGGATGACCCCGCGATCGTCAACATCGTCGTCGACGGGGTCTTCGACGACTGCCAGGACATCGTCAAGGAGGTCAACGCCGACGCCGACTTCAAGGAACGCCACTTCCTGGGCGCGGTGAACTCCATCAACTGGGCGCGCGTCATGGCGCAGGTCGTCTACTACTTCGCGGCCTGGCTGCGAATCACCGACGCCAAGGGACCCGCGGCCCGCGTGGCCTTCGCGGTGCCGTCGGGCAACTTCGGCAACATCGCCGCCGGCCACATCGCCCGCGAGATGGGACTGCCGATCACCGGGCTCGTGCTGGCAGCCAACGAGAACAACGTGCTGGAGGAGTTCTTCGCCACCGGCATCTACCGGCCGCGCGCCGGGGCGGAGCAGACGAGCTCGCCGTCGATGGACATCTCCAAGGCCTCCAACTTCGAGCGCTTCGTCTTCGACCTGCTGGGCCGCGACGCCGACCGCCTCCGTGAGCTGTTCGTCGACAGGCTCGGCACCGACGGCTACTTCGACCTCTCCGACGACCCGGCCTTCCGCACGCTGGAGCAGCGGTTCGGGTTCGTCGCCGGGCACTCCACGCACGCCGACCGGCTCGCGACGATCGCCCGCGTCCACGCGGCCGGCGACGGGCTGGTTGACCCCCACACGGCCGACGCGCTGCACGTCGCCTCGCAGATCGGCCGCGACGTCGTGGCCGTGCTGGAGACGGCGCTGCCCGTGAAGTTCTCGGAGACCATCGAGGAGGCCGTCGGCATCACGCCGGAGCGGCCCGAGCGGTTCGTCGGCTTGGAGGACAAGCCGCGCCACTTCGTCGAGGTCGCCAACGACGCGGAGGCCGTGAAGGCCATCATCGCGGAGCGGCTGGCCGCTGGTTGATTGAGCTTCGCTGCGCGAGGGACGAGCCAGCGAATGGTCGAAATCACCTGCAGGCTGCGCTGGGACTAGCCCCCCAGACTGATGTCGAACCCGCGCAGGCTATAGCCGGCGACGAGCTCGTCCCAGCCGAGCGTGGGCGGGGTCACGATGCGCGGTGAGCGCGCGAGCAGCTTGCTGAGGAGCACGTCGGTCTCCAGGATCGCGAGCGGCTGGCCCGGGCACTTGTGGGCGCCGTCGCCGAAGCTGAGCCCGGCACGGTCGACGCCCCTCGCCACCTCCCGGTGCGGGCAGAGCCGGGTGGGTTCCTCGCCCATGGCGTCGGTGTCCATGTTCGTGTGCCGCACGTGCACGTCGACGAGGTCCCCGGCGGGGATGGTGTGCGTGACGTCACCATCGTCCACCTCGATCGGCTCCTGCACGCGCCGGTACAGGTGCCCGACGACGGGCTCCAGGCGGATGATCTCGGTGAGGATCGCGAGCCGTTCGCGCTCCTCGGCCGCGAGGTAGCGCTCGCGCAGGGCATCGTCGCCGAGCAGGTGCCAGCAGGCCATGGCGATGAACTCCCGCGTGGTGACCATGCCGGCGGTGCCGTAGGTGACGCACTCGACGAGGATGTCGAGGTTGGAGTACCCCTCGGCGATGAGGTGGCTGACGACGTCCTCCCGCGGCTGCTTGCGGCGCGCCCGGACCGCGGGACGCACGTCGGCGAACCAGTACCGGGCGATCGGGGAGAGCCCGTTGACGGCGGCCATCGCCCACTGCCGCTTCGTTCGGCCGAGCCCGGGTTTCGTGATGTCGAAGGGCGGCTGGTTGAAGAACTTCTCCAACCGCCTGCTCATGGCGCCGACGTCGGACTCCGTCATGCCCACCACCTCGCGGGTCACCTCGACGGCGTACCGCAGCGCGAGGTCGTCGAGGCGGATCGTCGTCGGCGACTGTGCGAGCAGCCGGTCGGCGCTGGCGTGCATGAGGTCGCGGTAGCGCTCGGAGACCACCCGCGGCGCGAAGAACCGGGCCACCTTCCTGCGCTGCTCGTCGTGGAGTGCACCGTCGGAGAAGAGGATCGGGTGGTGCTTCGTGTAACCCTTGGGAACGTACTCGGAGGTGAAGCCGGCCTGCGTCGTCGCGTGACGGGCCTGGAGCACCTGGCGGGCGGCGGCGAGGGAACGGATGCGCCACACGGACCCCGAGCGTTCGATCGGGGGCCCGTCCTCGTCGCGTACAGCCCGGCGCTGATCCATGCCACCGTCCTTCTGGTTTGATGGTGATTCCAAGAGTACGGTCATCGTCCCGGGGCATGGCCTCACGATCGAAGCGGAGGGCCCGCCGATGCGCCATCGTCGACACCTACAACAAGCTGTGCGGGGATGCTGCGGCATATGTCTCCACTGCCTTGTCCGGCTCCCGCCAGCGGAACTGCTTCGGCGTGGGACATCGTCGGCAGGCAACGGCGCCGCTGGAAGCCTGCGCGGCGCGTTCGACCGCGGCGCCCGAAGGTACGACCTGCTGACCGCGCTCAACCCTGGCTACCACCGGCACCTGCGTGCCGCCGCCCGTGCCCTGCGGGATCGCACCGGCCTGCCTCGCGACGTGATCGACCTGGCGTGCGGTTCCGGCTCGTCGACGAGGGCGCTGGTGGACCTCATCCCCGGTGTTGAGGTGCTCGGGCTTGACGCCTCCGACGGCATGCTCGAGCAAGCCCGGGCGAAGTCCTGGCCCGACGGGGTGCGGTTCGAGAACGCC
>JAAYZP010000330.1 GCA_012514785.1 Propionibacterium sp.
GGACGTAGCGGCGGGTGCCGAACGTCGCTCCCCCGGTGTTGGCCATGCCCTCGACGTCGTTCCACTTCAGATCCCGGAAATTGCCGGCGACGAGCCCCGGCACGCCGCCCTGGATGGCGAACATCTGATAGCCCCGGTCGAGCCCGGAGCGGACGGCGACCCTGTCGATCTGGTTCATGCCCGGGGCCAGCGCCCCGGCGTGCATAATGGCGATGCGCTTGTCGTGCTCACGCACCGTGGGGCGGGCCTCGATCAGCGTGCGGTAGATCGCGATCATCTGCTGGAACCCGTCGCCCCGGCTGGCGACCGCCTGCGCGTAGTCACCCTCGGAGATGTGGGTGGCGATGGCTCGCGTCGCTTCGACGTTGGCCATCAGCGGACGGCGCACCACGGCGTCGCGGTGGACGCCGACGAGCATCGACTCGGTGTTCTCGTCCGCCTCGATCACGGCGCGGACCGCTTCGACGCCGCACGCTGTGGCCATCCATCGGTCGTAGGCCGACGGCTTCCCGCCCCGCTGCACGTGGCCCAGGATCGTGATCCGCGGCTTCTCGCCCGTGCGCTCGGCGATCACGTCCTGGATGCGCTGGGCCGAGATCGGCTCGCCATGACGGTCCGCAGCGCCCTCGGCGACGACGATGATGGAATCCCGACGGCCGGCCGCGCGGCTGCGCTCGAGGACCTCGTGCATGCGGTCCTCCCAGCCGTCACGCGGCGGGGCCTCGGGGATGAACGTGTAGTCCGCGCCGCCGGCGATCGTGGTCATCAGCGCAAGGTAGCCGCAGTTGCGGCCCATGACCTCGATGATGAAGGTGCGCCGGTGCGACTCCGCGGTGGCCGACAGCGCGTCGATGGCCTCGGTGATCCGGTGCATCGCGGAGTCGGTGCCGATCGTCATGTCGGTGCCGATCATGTCGTTGTCGATCGATCCGACGATGCCCACCAGCGCGAGGTGGTGGTGCTTCTCGGCGAGTTCCCCGGAGATGTCGCCGCTCGCGACCAACTCGTCCAGGAAAGAGGTCCAGTGGAGCCGAAGCTCACGCGCACCTGTGAGGGAACCGTCGCCACCCAGCACGATCAGGCGATCGATGCCCGCGGACACGAGGTTCTTCACCACCTGGCGCTGCCCGTCCCTGGTGCGCATCGCCGCGGAGCGCGCGGTGCCGATGGTGGTGCCGCCCTTGCTCAGGATTCCGGAGACGTCGCTCCACCCCAGCCGCGTGATACGGCTGCCGCCTTCGTAGGCGCCCTGCCATCCCTCCCGGATCGCGAAGACTTCGACACCTTCGCGGAGCCCGGAGCGGGCAATGGCGCGCACGGCCGCGTTCATACCCTGCGCGTCACCGCCGGACGTCATGACCCCGATGCGCGGCGGGGCGGGGGTCGTCACCGTCGCGCACCCTTCGGGCGTACGACCTTGGTGGCCTGCCATTCGGGGGCGACGTTCTCCGTCGACGTCATCGTGAGCCCCGCGATCGTCACACCCTCTGCCACGGCCGGCGGATCGACGAAACCGACCCGTCCGATCTTCGGCGTCAAGAGCCAGATGTATCCGTCGTCATCGAGGTCCCGCAATGCGTCCACGAGGCCGTCGACGACGTCACCGTCGTCGTCCCGCCACCATAGAATCACCACGTCGACGGCCTCCATGGCCTCCTCGATCATGTCGGCGTCGAGGATGTCCATGATCTCATCGCGTAAGGCTTGGTCGGCGTCCTCGTCCCAACCCAGTTCCTGCACCACCATGTCGGCGTCGAGGCCGAGCAGCTCTGCGCCGCTGGTGCCTTTCGATGTCTCCTTGCTGTTCGTGTTAACCACGGGGTCAAGCCTGCCAGATGGGGACGTTCTCCGCACCACCCACCGCACCTTATGGGCGCTGGCAAGGAAAAAGGACGGGTCCCGGGGTGATTCCCCGGGACCCGCCCCTCATCGCAAGGCGTTGGGCCGATCAGGCGTCGCCCCCGACGTTGCCGGAGGTGCCGGCCGTCACGTCCTGGATCTTGTACTGCTCGGCGGCCCGGGTGGCCCATTCCTCGGGAACCTCACCGGCCGCGGCCAGACGCTGCAGCACGCGCACCGCGATCGACGGACCGTCGATCTTGAAGTAGCGACGCGCGGCGGCGCGGGTGTCGGAGAACCCGAACTCGTCCGCGCCGAGCACCGAGTAGTCGCCCGGCACCCACTGGCGGATCTGGTCGGGCACACCCGACATGTAGTCGCTGCTCGCGACCACCGGGCCGGGCGCGTCCCCGAGCTTCTGCTCCACCCACGACTTGGGGTGGTCGGCGAAGGGCTCGTCGAAGAGCTTCTTCTCCAGGTCGAGGCCTTCGCGTCGCAGTTCGCCCCACGACGTGACGGACCAGACGTCGGCAACGACACCGAAGTCGTTCTTCAGGAGCTCCTGCGCCTCCAAGCCCCACGGCACGGCGACGCCGGAGACCAGGATCTGCGCGCGGCGCGCATCCTGGCCGACGCCGTCGAAGTTGCCGGGCTGCAGCAGGTACATGCCCTTGAGCACGCCTTCGACGTCGAGGTCCTCCGGCTCCTTCGGCTGCACGAGCGGCTCGTTGTAGACCGTGAGGTAGTAGGAGATGTCCTCGGGGTTCTCGCCGTACATCCGCTCCAGCCCGTCGCGCACGATGTGTGCGATCTCGTAGCCGTAGGCGGGGTCGTAGCTGACGATGGACGGGTTGGTGGACGCGAGCATCGGCGAGTGGCCGTCCATGTGCTGCGTGCCCTCAC
>JAAYZP010000331.1 GCA_012514785.1 Propionibacterium sp.
ATGCCGTCGACGCCCAGCTGCACGAACCGATCCAGTTGCGCCGTCAGCCGTTCCGCGTCACGACGGCCATGCCCGATCAACACCCCCAGGCCCCGCTCGGTGGCCGCGTCCTCGAGCCCGATCACGACGTCGGTGTGGTAGTCGTTGCTGAGGTCGGTGAGCAGCACCCCGACGAGCCCGGTGCTGCCCTGCACCAGTGAACGCGCCCACAGGTTGGAGCGGTAGCCGAGGTCCTCGGCCACCCGCAGTATTCGGGCCCGAGTTTCCTCGCTGACTCCGGGATCGTCGCGGATGGCGAGGGAGACCAGGGACTTCGACACCCCTGCCACCCGTGCCACGTCGACGATGGTGGTGCGGTTGCGCATTGCTCCTTTCTACCACGCAACTGGAGCGCTCCAGAAGAGTTCAACCATCCGTCACCTTCCCGTTACCTTCGACGTTTACGGTCCTACTAGAACGTTCCAGAAGTGAGGACACATGACCCTGCACCGTCGGCCCCAAGGGCTGCTGCTCGACTTCGGCGGCGTCATCTTCGAGACGCGGAAGCGCCCCGAGGGACCGCTCGAACTCGCCCATCACGTCCGGGCCTTGTTGGAAGGAGGCGGCTACGAGTTCGGCGTCGACACACTGATGACCAGCATGGCGGCGGGCCGCGCGGCCCTGCGCCACTGGAAGCACGCGTCGTCGCGCCGCCCCGAGCCCACCGAACTCTCGCACCACGAGGTCGTCGGCGAGTTCCTACTGGCGGACCTGCCTGAGGGCGCGCGTCGACTCGCCATCGCCGAGGCCGCCGAACTCCTCGCCACCGTCTCCGTCACCCTCTCCGACCACATCGTGCGGCCGGGGATCGTCGAGCTGCTGGAGTTCTGCCGCGACGAGGCCATACCCGTCGGCATCGTCTCCAACGCGCACGCCGGCCTCTGCCACCGTCGCCTGTTGGACGAGCATGGCCTCGCCGACCACTTCGGCGTGCAGGTGTACTCCGACGAGGTCGGCATCCGCAAGCCCAACCCGCGCATGATCGAACTCGCCACGGAGGCGCTCGGACTCACACCGGCCGAGACCTGGTACGTCGGCGACACGCAGGACCGCGACGTCGTCGCCGGGCGTCGCGCAGGGGTCGGCGCCATGGTGCTGACCCGTTCCAAGCACACCGACAACCCGCCGTTCGCCGTGCCCTACGTCGCCGACGCCGTGTTCGACGATCCCCGCGGGCTCCTCGACACGCTGGCCGCAGCCAAACCCGGCCCGCCCCTCAGGATCGCGCCCTCGGCAGCGCCGGCGCTGCGCCCCGCCCTGCTGATCGACCACGGCGGCGTCATCTCCACCTCGAAGCCCACCCCGGCAGCACTCGATGCCTTCGCCGGTGACATCGCAGGCCGCCTCGGCCAGTTGCACGACGACGCACCCTCACCGGCCACGATCCGCGCGGCCATCGACCGCGCCCGTGAGCGTCACGGCAACAACAAGCGAGCCTGGCTCTCCCAGTTCCGGAGCGGCGACATCGAGACGATCCCCGAACTCCGCCCGCACGACTTCTGGGCCGACGTCGACGCCGCCCTCGGCTCACGGTTCAGCGCTTGGTTCTTCGCAGAGGCGACCGACCTCATGGTCCGATTCGCGCGTGCCAAGACTGCCCGCACGCTGCGCCCCGGCATCGGCGAACTCTTCGCCGCCTGCCGCCGGCGCGGGCTGGGCATCGTCGTCGTGTCCAACACCGTCTCGGGCCGGGTGGTGCGCTCGGAATGCGCCCGCCACGGCCTCGACGCCGACGTCGCCGCCTTCGTGTGCTCCGACGAGATCGGTGCCCGCAAGCCCTCCCCCACCATCTTCCACGAGGCGCTCACCATCGCCCAGGCCGATCCCGATCGCACCTGGTTCCTAGGCGACAAGCCGATCAACGACGCCGATGGTGCCCGTGCCGCCGGCATCACCAACCGGGTCCTCATCCGCGGTGGCTCCACCGACGATGCGGCCCTCGACCGCGCGCTGATCGAAGGGTCTGCGACGCACGTCGTCGACTCCCCCACCGAACTCATCGACCTGATCGCAGCAGCGATCACCCCCGGGAAGGAACGAGTCTCATGACCAACAGCCACTACGAGCGCGCGGGAGCACTGCGCACCGCGGGCGTCAACCCCCGCCTGTCGACGCCTCAGAAACTGATGGTGTTCGTCCTCTCCATGGCCCTCTTCGGCCTGGCCAACATCATCCTGGAAATCATCCCGGGCCCCCACATCGGCCCCGTCGACATGGGCGTGTCCAACTTCATCTTCGTGCCGCTCACGATGGTGGCCCTGTTCTCGCCCTTCTGGGCGGCGCTCGGCGCCCCGCTGGGCGAGATCGTCTTCGTGGACCTCCTGATGGGCGACTTCTCCGGGCTCTCGGAACTCGAGGGTTACCTCCAGATGTTCCTCGCGCTCTACATCGCCGGCTCGATCATCCGCAACCCTCGCAGCAAGGTGCAGATCTGGGTCGGCGCGATCACGGTGATCGTCATCGACAAGTTCCTCTCCGCCGTCGTCGACCTCACCAAGGTGTGGATCGGCCTGGAGGACGCCGAGTTCGTCGAGGGCCTCCCCGAGTCGATCCTCTTCCTGGAAGGCCTCGGCTTCGGGGTCGACGTCGTCATCTCCGGCATCCTCTTCGGCGCTATCCCGGCGATGTGGCTGATCCCCGCGCTCCACGGCAAGATCGAGCCGCTGATGGGCATGCGACCTCGCGTGCCGGGCGAACCGGTGCCCGGCGATGCCCCACGCACCGGCTGGTTCGTCGTCGTAGCGATCGCCATCGCCATCGGCTCCGCGTTCTTCTCCTTCCTGGAGGCGTGGGACATCGAAGTCGGGGTGTTCGAGGCGGAGTTCCTCGAGCAGTACGGCATGAGCTTCCTCTGGGTGGCTTTCGGCGCGATCGCGCTGACGGTGGTGGTCTCGCTGGTCGCCTACTGGCTCGGCACCCGCGGCAAGGAACAGCCCGACGTCGGCGCGGCCGACGCGGTCGCCAAGGCCGAGGCCGAGGCGCGCAAGGAGAAGGTCGACGCGTGAGCCCGATCATCCAGGTGTCGGACCTCAGCTTCCGCTATCCGGGGGCTGGGGCCGACACCCTGCGCAACGTGAACCTCACCATCGAACGAGGCGACTTCGTCGCGGTGGTCGGTGGCAACGGCTCCGGCAAGACGACGTTGTGCAAGACCTTCAACGGGCTGGTCCCCCACTACTGGGCGGGCGACTTCGCCGGGGAGGTGATCGTCGACGGCGTGGACACCTTCGAGTCCGGTGTGGCGGAGCTGTCGGCGAAGGTGGGCTACGTCTACCAGGACTTCATGAACCAGCTCGTGCGCCCTACCGTGCGCGACGAGGTGGCGTTCGGCCCCATCAACTTCGGCCACCCCGACCATGCCGAACGCGTGGCCGAGGTGATGGAGCAGCTCGACCTCGAACCGCTCGCCGGGCGGTTCACCTGGGCGTTGAGCGGCGGGCAGGCGCACACGACCGCGCTGGCCGCCGTGCTGGCGCTCCGGCCGGAGATCGTGGTGGTCGACGAGCCTGTCGCCGAACTCGATCCGGCCCGCGCCCACGAGATCTACCGATCGTTGCAGTGGCTGAACGAGGAGCTCGGGCTCACGATCATCACCATCGAGCACCACGCCGAGTTCATCGCGCAGTACACGAAGTCGGTCGTCCTGATGGCGGACGGCGCACCCGTCTGGCACCTAGACATCGACGAGGCGGTCAACCGCACCGGCGAACTCGCCGAACACGGCATCCCCGCGCCGCAGGTGGTGCAGGTGTGCTCCGCGCTGGGCGTCGAACGCTCCCCCCGCGACGTCGACACCGCGGCCTCGCTGCTGACCAGCCGCGGCCTCACGGCCGCCCCCGTGGAGTTCGCCGCGCGCCCCAGGGAGGCGCGCTGCGTCGTCGCGCAGACGGTCGACGTGCACCACGGGTACAAGACGGTGGCCGGCGACGTGTTGCCGGTGCTGCGGGGGCTGAACCTGGAGCTCTACGCCGGCGACCGCATCGCGCTCGTCGGCGGTAACGGCTCCGGCAAGACCACGCTGCTCAAGCAGTTCGCCGGCCTCTCCGTGCCCCGCTCCGGCGAGGTGGTGATCGACGGCGTCAACACCCGCTCGCGCCCACCGGGCAAGCTGTCCGAGATCGCCGCCTACCTGTACCAGCACCCGCAGCAGATGTTCCTCAAGGATTCGATCCGCAACGATGTCGCGCTCTTCCCGTCCGGCCGGAAGTTCGAGGGGTGGGAGGCGATCGTCGACGAGGTGCTGCGGCGGGTCAAGCTCGCCGAGTTCGCCGACCGCGATGGCAGGGGTCTCTCCGGTGGCCAGCAGCGGCGTGCGACGTTGGCGATCGGGCTCGCGATGCGCCCCAAGCTCCTGCTCCTCGACGAGCCCACGTCGTCGCTCGACGTTTCGAGCCGCGACGACGTCACCTCGACGCTCGCGGACCTGGCGCAGGTGATCGAGTGCACCGTCGTCGCCACGCACGACATGCACCTGGTGGCCGAGTGGGCCAACCGGGTCATCGTCCTGGAGGGCGGTGAGGTGGCGGCCGACGTGGATCCGCGCACGCTCTTCACCCGCCCGGACCTGCTCACCCGCGCGCGGCTGGTGCCGCCGCAGGTCGTCATGCTCGGCGCCCGGCTGGGCATGGACCCGCTGCCGCTCAGCGTCGACGAGCTCGTCGCTTCCCTGCACGCCGGCGCGAACGTCTGAGGAGTCACCAGTGGCACGCAAACAACGCGACATCCTGTCGGTCGAGTGGATCAAGCTCGAGCTGATCCGCACGGCCTACGCCACCCGCGGCGGGCTCTTCACGATCATGGATCCCCGCGCCGTGATCATCTGGTACGCGATCCTGGCCTTCGTCCCCTGGTTCACCCACAACGTCACCGTGCTCGCGGGGCTGTTCGTGCTGGGCGCGATCTCCGTGGTGATCGCGCGCGTGGGGCCGTTGGTGCTGGGGCTGTTCATCATCGGGCTCGGCTTCGAGATCATCTACCTGGTGATCGCGTCGCTGATGTTCGGCGGCAACTGGGAGACCCTGATCGCGCTCGGCGTGCTCAATCTGAAGCTCGGTGCCGTCTCGATGGCCTCGATGGCTGCGTTCGTCTCGCTCGACCCCGAGAAGTTGTCCGACGCGCTGTTGTCGTTCCGCGCGCCCCATCTCCTGTCATTCGGCGTCAGCTACGGCTACCGGATGCTGCCGATCATGGTGGAGGAGTTCAACACGGTTTTCGACGGGTACCGCCTGCGGATGATGGCGCCCGACAAGCCCGGTTTCCTCGCGTGGCGGACGATCGTGCACTGGGGGAAGATGGCGGTGCTGAGTTTCTACCCGATCTTCCTGAACACCGCGAAGAACGTTCGGACCACCGTCGAGGCGCTGGAGACGCGCGGGTTCACCTATGCGCAGTCGGATCCCCGGGGGAGGAAGCTGCGCCTGGCGTACCTGAGGATCACCCCGCTCGACGTGGCCGTCCTGGCTACGACAATCATCCTTGTCGTGGGCTGTTTCTGGCTCGGCGCCGCGTTTCCCGTCTACCGGTGACGTCGCCCGGTGGGGGCCCAGCGGCCCCTACTCGCCGACGGCGCGCGGCAGCGCCACCGATTCCTCGGCGACGACGTCGTCGGGGTGGTCGGCGGTGGGCACCAGGGGCGTCGATTCGACGACGGGGGCCGAGAGGTCGATCGTGCGCACGGTGCGGGGCAGCAGCGGCTTCTGCACGTAGGTGAGCGCGGTGACGGGCACGGGGTCCCAGAACACGCCGGGGCTCGTGGGTGCGGCGAGGTCGACGGAGAACTCGAGCGACTGGGTGTCCTCGCCGGTGATGTCGATCACCTCGGTGGCCTCGTCGTCGCCGAACCCGGCGGCGACGTCGGCTGCGTACGCGTCCAGGCGACGGTGCATGCCCACCACGCTGAAGCGCGCGACCGTGAGGAACGCGACGACCAACCCGGCCGGGACCAGGGGCGCCCACCACGGCAGGTGGCCGAGGACGGCCACCACGGTGAGGACGACCACCACGAACCCGAGCACGCTGAGGACGAGGAGGCGACGTCGGGCCGCCAGTTTGGCGGTCATGTGGAGGCCGTAGAACTCCGAGGCCCGCGTCAGGGGCGTGGAAACCGCACTCGGGTCACCGAAGTCGATGACGTCGCGTTGCAGGATCCGCATCGACTGCGAGAAGCGCTCGGTGGGCTCCTCGGCGAGTTCGTCGGGGTGCTGTCGCTGCGCGGAGATCCACGGGATCGCGAACGCCAACCCGACCACGAGGAGGGCGGCGATCAGGATTCCAGCGAGCATGTGCCCACCGTAAACAACAACGCTGTGATTTGACCGTGACCATGGCGGCGAGTCGCCGAAATCGTACGTCCCAGGTCCTCAGTAGGGGCTCCGGGGCTCAGTTCTCGTCGAGCTTCCAGTAGAACACCGACTCGCCGGCGCGCACCTGCTCGGTGTCCTCGTCGAGGACGATCAGGATCTTCGACTCCGCGAGTTCGCTGAGCGCGTGCGGCTGCGAGACCTGCGACACCCTCGTGATGCTGCGCTCGGTGGTCACGATCCCGCGCAGGAGGTGCGTCTGGCCCTTGAGCGACCGCAGTCCCGTCGTGGCGATGCCGCGGTGCAGCTTCCGCTGCGGCTCGGCGCCGGCGAGCTTTCGGATCAGCGGCCACCCGAACGCCTGGAACGACACGTAGGCGCTCACCGGGTTACCCGGCAGCATGATCATCGGGATGCGGTCCTCCCCGATCAGCCCGAACGTCTGCGTGCGGCCGGGCGTGGTGGCCACCTGGGCGGAGTCGACGAGCCCGATGTCGTCCATCGTCGCGGCCATCGTCTCGTAATCCTCGCGGCGGCCGCCGGTGGTGGAGATGACGAAGTCGGCGCGGATCAGCTGGTCGGTGACGGCCTGCTTCAGCTCGGCCGGGTCGTTGGAGCCGACGATGACGTGGAACACCTGCGCGCCCGCGGCGCGGGCTGCGGCGGCGATGAGGAAGGAGTTGGCGTCGATGGTCTGCTCGCCCTGGATCGCGAGGCCGGGCTCGACGAGCCCCTCGCCGGAGCCGACGACGACGACCCGCGGCCGGGGCCGCACGAACACCTTGTTGATCCCGGCGCCGGCCAACAGGCCGATGTGGCGCTCGTCGAGCACGTCGCCCTCGTGCATCAGCGCCTCGCCCGCGGAGAGGTGCTCGCCGGCCGTGCGGACGTACTCGCCGTCGGTGACGCGCTCGAAGATCCGCCCGAGTTCGCCCTCGAGCGCGACGTACGTCGTCGGCAGCACCGCGGTGGCGCCGGGCGGGAGCTTGTCGCCCGCGTCGACCGTCTTGATGGCGCCGAGCGGGAGCCGGCCCTCGCCGTCGAACAGGTCCATCGTCTCGACGCTCTGGCCGTCCTCGACGACGAGGTCCTCGGCGCGCACGGCGTAGCCCTCGACGAGTGCGGTGGTGTGGGCGGGGACGTCGACGAGCGATTCGAGGTCCTCGCAGAGCACCTGGTCCCACGCCTCCAGGAGGCTCATCCCGAACGGGTTGAGGGGTTCGACGAGCCGCAGGAGGTAGTCGATGTGGTCCTGCATGGAGCGCAGCCCGGCCTCGTTGGGCGCGGGGGGATCGGGCAGCACCGGCTGCTCCTCCACCTCTTCAACCTCGACGGGAGCCTCACTCTTGCGACCAAACCAAGCCATGTCTCTACGATAGTGGGGTGTCTTCAACCAAGGCGGCTCACCGCGCCGAGCGTCGCAAGTCCCGTGCCGCCGCATCGCCGGCAGCCGTGGATGCGGCGCGTCTGCGGCACTTCCTCGACTGGCTGCCGGAGCGCCCCGGCGTGCTCGCCAGCTACGTGAGCGTCGCGGGCGAGCCGTCGACGACGACGCTCATCGACGAGGCGGTCTCGCGCGGCTGGGAGGTGCGGGTGCCCGTCATCGGGCGCGGCGTTGACTGGGCGCGGTTCGAGGGGTGGGACGCGATGCGCGAGGGTTGGAGGGCGATCCCGACGCCCATCGGCCCGGGGCTCGGGGCCGGGTCGCTGCGGGAGGTGGACGTCGTCGTCGCCAGCTGTCTGGCCGTGGACCGCCGGGGTTACCGACTGGGTGTGGGCGGCGGCTGGTACGACCGGGCACTCCTCCACCGCTCGGCGGACGCGGCCGTACTCGCCTGGGCGCGGGAGGCCGACGTCGTCGACCAGGTCCCGGTCGAGGCCCACGACGTGCCCGTCGACGGCATCGCCACCGAGTGTGGCGTCACGATGCTCGTGACGCGCTGAAGGGGCCCGTCCCAGTCTTCTGAGGTTAACGCGGTTTTTCACCGACAAGTACAGTGCGTGCCCCGCGGCCTCACGAGTTCTGCCTTATGACCCGACCGACGTATGATGACCCACGCCATCACTTGTTCCGAAAGGGTTCGGCCTTGCCCAAGTACCAGTATCGATGCAACGACTGCGGCGCGGATCTGGAGATCCAGCAGAAGTTCACCGACGACACACTCACCGTCTGCCCGGAATGCCAGGGGGACCTGCGCAAGGTCTTCAGCGCCGTCGGGGTCGTGTTCAAGGGCTCGGGTTTCTACAAGACGGACAACCGCCCGAAGGTCAGCGAGTCGAGCGGGTCCGGCGACTCCGGCTCGACGAGCGACTCCGGCTCCGGCTCCGGCTCCGCCTCCGAGAAGTCCACAGCTCCCGCAAAAACCGACACCACCAGCGCCGCCTGACGAATTCACCCTGTGGACAGTGAACGCGGGCGCCTGCTTGCCACCACAGTGGTGGCATGAAGCTCTGGCACAAGTTCACTTCCTTCGTGAGTTGGCACCGCCGCCTGATCGCGGCGCTCGCCGCCGCCCTGTGCGTGGCGGGCATCGTCGCCCTCGCGCAGGCACCCCCGCCCGCCGGTGAGCCCGTCGTCGCCGCGGCCGGCCAGCTTCCCGCCGGCCACCGCTTGACCGACGCCGACCTCACCCTCGTCGACGTCCCCTCCCACCTGATCACCGACACCACTCTGCGCAGCATCGACGACGCGCTCGACGCCACCACCACCGTCGCCCTCGACCCCGGCCAGCCGATCACCGGCCACGCGCTGCTGCGCGGCGGCGCCGCTGACGAGGGTCGCGCGCTGGTGCCGATCGCCGTGCCGGAGGACGAGCTCCGCGCCCTGCTCCGACCCGGCACGACGGTGTCCCTCATCGTCGCGCTCGGCGAGGCTCCAGAGCTGGTCACGAACGACGCGCGCGTCGCCGCCCTGGGCGCGGAGGCGTCGGGCACGTTGGCGGGTGCGCAGTCGGGCCGGGGGATGGTCGTCGTGGACGTGCCGGGCGAGGTGGCGTCCGTCGTGGCGGTGCTGGGCCAGTCGGGGCAGCTCGCCGTCATCCTCGGGCGCCTCTGAGCCGCCCGCGCTGCCGCGGCACAGCGCGGTGTTGGCCGCGGACCTGACTGCGCCTTATAGTGATCCTGCTCCCGGGCAGGGGGGGACTTCCCGCCCGGTTCCGTCACCCGATCCCGCCTCCCGCGGACGACAGAAAGCGACACCTCATGCAGGGTTTCAAGGAATTCATCATGCGCGGCAACCTCGTCGAGCTCGCCGTGGCGTTCATCATGGGCGGCGCGTTCGCGACGGTCGTCGAGGCGTTCACGCAGATCATCATGGACCTCATCGGCCTGGTGGGCGGGCAGCCCGACTTCTCCCAGGTCGCTGTCGGCCCGATCAACATCGGCGTGTTCCTGACCGCACTGGTGGCGTTCCTCATCCTGGCCTCCGTGCTGTACTTCGCGATCGTGAAGCCCTACAACGCGGTCAAGACGCGCTTCGAGAAGGTCGAGGAGGCCACCCCGTCGAACGAGGAGCTCCTCCTCACCGAGATCCGCGACCTGCTGAAGACGCAGCGCGCCTGATCTCGCTCGGGCCGCTCACCCCCAGTGGGGTGGGCGGTCCTCGCTGAGCCGACGCTCGTCGCGGTCCAGCGCCCGCGTCACGCGCGGCTGCTCGTGCAGGCCCGTGAGCCCCAGATGCTCCCTGAGCGCGGCGAGCCTCGCCTGGAACACGGCGAAGCCGACCTCGGCGACGACGTCGCGCTTCACCGGGAACGGCCACGGCTCCCCCGCCGCCTGGCGGGCGGCGCGCAGCTCCCCGAGTTGCTCGGGGCCCCAGCCGAAGTGGCTGAGCTCGGAGGCCAGGTCCCTGGCCAGCGGCGAGCGCAGCGGCAGCGACTCCCCCGTCAGCGCCCGCCCGAGTTCGACGGCGAACGCCGCAGGGTCGCTCATCGCAGCATCGTGCCGTCCGCCACGGCCTGCGGCCCGTCCCCCTCGGCGAGCGTGACGTCGCCCACGACGGTGACGTCCCGGCCGAAGGTCCAATCCCCCTCGACGCGCAGCCGCTTCGCCTGCTTCAGCGACGGCGCCTCGGGGAAGCGCTCGGCGAACTCGTCGACCTTCTTGTAGTAGCGGGAGTCGAGGTCGATCTCCGGCGAGGCATCGGTCTGCGCGACGAGGTGTCCGCCGTCGAGGTCGTACACGTCGGAGCGCAGCAGCAGGAGCTCGTTGGTGGTCTTCACCGGCAGGAAGCGGTCGCGCCCCACGCAGATCGCCGTCGCGCCGTCGAACACCTCGATCGCCGCTCCCATGGCGGACTCGATCTGGATCACCGGCGTGGAGCTGGAGTCGGTGGGGTCGACGGTCTTCTCGTTGCGGATCAGCGCGAGCCCGAGCACGGAGTTGCGCTCGGTGAGCATCGCGCGGAGGCGTTCGAGGTCGAACCACAGGTTGTTGGTGTGGAAGAACGGGTGCCGGTGCTCGTCGGTGAAGTACTGCATGTCCTCCTCCAGCGTCTGCGCGGTGTCGCGCAGGATCAGCTGGCCGTCGGACTTGCGCACGGCGAGGTGGCCGCCCTTCTTGTCGTTGACGGTGCGACGGCACACCTCGGCCGCGTACGGGGCGCCCGAGTTCGCGAACCAGCCCGCGATCCGCGGGTCGGGGCTCGCACCCAGGTTGTCGCCGTTGGAGACGCACGCGTACTTGAAGCCGGCGGCGAGCAGCTGGTCGAGCACGCCGGAGCCCTCGAGCGCCGGGTACAGGTCCCCGTGGCCGGGCGGGCACCACTCGAGCGACGGGTCAGCGGGCCACTCGACGGGGGTGAGGTCGTCGGCGCGCAGCTTGGGCTCCTGGTTC
>JAAYZP010000332.1 GCA_012514785.1 Propionibacterium sp.
GACCCATGGAGCGGGGCACGGACCCCAAGGAGGTCGTGATCGGGTTCTCACCCGCGTTCTCCACCGAGATCCACGAGACGATCATCGGCATCCCGCACGGCGAGGCGCTCAAGGCGATCGCGGCCGGCATCGAGGAGGAGGGCCTCACCTACCGGTTCATGAAGGTCTACCGCACCGCGGACGTGGGCTTCATCGCCCACGAGGCGGCGAAGACCTCCGGCTCCGGTGTGGGCATCGGCATCCAGTCGCGCGGTACGTCCGTCATCCACCTGAAGGATCTAGCGCCACTCAGCAACCTGGAGCTCTTCCCGCAAGCACCGCTGATCGACGTCGACGTGTTCCGCGCCATGGGCAAGAACGCCGCCCTCTACGCGAAGGGCGACTCCCCCAGCCCCGTGCCGACGCGCAACGACCAGATGGCCCGACCGAAGTACCAGGCGAAGGCGGCGCTCCTGCACAACAAGGAGACGAACCTCGTCGAGCCCAGCAAGAAGACCCAGGCCGTACAGGTCTCGTACGTGCAGGAGAAATGATGGACCAGGAACAGCTCATTCGTCAGATCATGGCCGAGGTGATGAAGGACCTCGGAAAGCAGGAGGTGACGTTCGCGAAGCAGGCACCCACCGGCTCCGGCAACGCGAACGGCAATCGCATCACCCGGGAGCAGTACCCGCTCGCGGAGAAGCACCCCGAGATGGTGAAGACCGCGTCCGGCCGCACGCTGAACGACCTCACCTACGCCAAGGTGCGCGACGGCGAACTCGACGCCAGCGAGTTCCGCATCACGCAGGAGACCCTCGAGCTCCAGGCCCAGGTGGCCGAAGACGTCGGACGGGCCCCCCTGGCCCGCAACCTGCGTCGCGCGGCCGAGCTGGTGCCGGTGCCCGACGAGCGGCTCCTGGAGATCTACGACGCACTGCGCCCGTACCGATCCACCAAACAGGAACTGGTGGTGATCGCGGACGAGCTCGAGTCCGAGTACGACGCGAGCATCTCGGCCGGGTTCATCCGCGAGGCGGCCGAGGTCTACGAGGCCCGCGGCCGGCTCCGCCAGGACTGAGCACCGGAACTTCCATCCACTCGAAAGGTAACCCATGACGCTGGTCGCCGGGATCGACATCGGCAACGCCTCCACCGAGGTGGCGTTGGCGATGCGTTCCGGCGCGCGTCTGGAGTTCCTATCCAGCTCCACGATCCCGACCACCGGGATCAAGGGCACCTCCGACAACGTCAAGGGTGTATTCCAGGCCCTCCAGGTCGCGCTCGAACGCGCCGGGAAACGGATGACCGACGTCGGCCAGATCCGCATCAACGAGGCCGCGCCGGTGATCGGCGACGTCGCCATGGAGACCATCACCGAGACGATCATCACCGAATCCACGATGATCGGCCACAACCCCAGCACCCCGGGCGGGCTCGGCACCGGCGTCGGCACCACCGTCGCCATCGACGAGCTGCCCGGCGCGGGAGCGGCCCCCTGCATCGTCGTCGCCCCGCGGGAGTACCCCTTCGACGACGTGGCCGCCCGCATCAATGCCGCCGCCGACTCCACGGAGATCACCGGCGCGATCCTGCAGTCAGACGACGGCGTGCTGGTCCACAACCGCCTGCGGCGCAAGATCCCCATCGTCGACGAGGTCACCCAGATCGACAAGGTGCCGCTCGGCATGCTGGCTGCCGTCGAGGTGGCCGAGCAGGGCCGCATCGTCGAGACGCTGGCCAACCCGTTCGGCATCGCGACGCTCTTCGACCTCAGCTCCGAGGAGACCCAACACGTCGTGCCGGTCGCGCGCGCGCTGGTGGGCAACCGCTCCGCGGTCGTCATCAAGACCCCCGCGGGCGACGTGCAGGAGCGCCGCATCCCCGCCGGCCGGGTCACCTTCGAGGCCAGCCCCACCAGCCCGGTCGTCGACGTCGACCGCGGCGCCGAGGCGATCATGGAGGTCGGCGCCAGCGTCCGAGAAGTGACCAACATCACGGGCGAGGCCGGCACGAACGTCGGCGGCATGATGGAGAAGGTGCGCGTCACCATGGGCCGGCTCACGGGCATCAGCCCACGTGAAGTGCGGATCACCGACCTCCTCGCCGTCGACACCCAGGTGCCGCGTCAGGTCACCGGCGGCATCGCCTCCGAGTTCTCCATGGAGGCTGCCGTCGGCATCGCGGTCATGGTGAAGACGGACCGGCTCCGGATGGAGACCATCGCCTCCGAGATGAGCGCCCGCCTCCAGGTGCCCGTCGAGGTGGGCGGCGTCGAGGCCGACATGGCTATCCGGGGCGCCCTGACCACGCCCGGCAGTGCGGCCCCCATCGCCATCCTCGATCTGGGCGCAGGCTCCACCGATGCGTCCGTGATGCGCGCCGACGGCACCAGCACGTCGACGCACCTCGCCGGCGCCGGCGACATGGTCACTCTCATGATCCAGTCGGAGCTCGGTGTCGAACTGTTCGACACCGCGGAGGACATCAAACGCCACCCGCTCGCCCGGGTGGAGACGCCGTTCAACATCCGGCACGAGGACGGCACCGTCCAGTTCTTCGACGACCCGCTGCCACCAGCCGTGTTCGCGCGCGTGGTCGTCCTGAAGCCCGACGGCATGGTCCCGTTGGAGATCGACCTGCCACTGGAGACCATCCGGGGCGTGCGACGCCGAGCCAAGGAACGCGTCTTCGTCACCAACGCACTCCGCGCGCTGCGCCGCGTGAGCCCCACCGAGAACGTCCGCGACATCGACTTCGTGGTGCTGGTGGGCGGTTCCGCACTCGACTTCGAGATCCCCCAGCTCATCACCCGCGCCCTGTCCGACTACCGCGTCGTCGCGGGCCGCGCCAACATCCGCGGCACCGAGGGCGCGCGTAACGCCGTCGCGACCGGCCTGGTGCTCGACTGGCAGAGGGGGCGGGCATGAGCGCCGATCGCCCCACCATCCACCTCCACGCCCACCGCGACGTCCCCGGCGCGCAGCTCACGCACATCCTGCTCGGCATCGAGGAGGAGGACGTGCCTGTCGACGTGACGCATCACGACGAACCCAACCCGCTCCGGCTGGCGCAGGCTGCCGCCTTGTCCTCACGACTCGGCCTCGGGCTCGGCGTCGCCCTGGACTACGTCGTCACCACCACCGACAAGCTTCCCACCGAACGCCCCTACATCGCCCAACACTTCGGCCGGGATCCACTGGCCGACCGAACCATCGGCTCGAACGCTGCCCGCATCGTCAAACGCATACCGCTGCGCGGCTTTACAGAAAGGAAGGGATGATGCAAGCCCTAGGCACCGTCGAGGTCATCGGCCTCACCGCAGGAATCGAGGCCGCCGACGTCGCGTGCAAGACCGCGAACGTCGAGTTGATCGGCTACGAGCTGGCGAAGGGAGGCGGCTTGGTGACCATCAAGGTCACGGGCCAGGTCGCCGCCGTCTCAGCGGCCATGGATGCCGCGGCCGAGGCCGCAGCACGGATCGGTCGCGTTGTGAGCAAGCTCGTCATCCCACGCCCGAGCGAGCAGATCGCACGGCTCATCCACAATCCCCTCACCCGCGGCTACACCCCGCCCGCGGAGGAGGCACCGGCCGAGTCCGGTGAACCGGCAGCACCCGCTGCCACCCAGGAGACTTCCGAGGCGCCCGCCTCGGATACGGCGGCCACCGCCAAGTCCAACACAACGAGAAGGAAAGAATCATGAGTCAAGCACTCGGTCTCGTCGAGACCAAGGGATTCGTCGGCGCCGTTGAGGCCGCCGATGCCATGACCAAGTCAGCCAACGTCACGCTGCTGGGCAGCGAGAAGATCGGCGCCGGCTTCGTCACCGTGATGGTGCGAGGCGACGTCGGTGCGGTCAAGGCCGCCGTCGACGCGGGCTCCGCAGCAGCCGCGAAGGTCGGGGAGCTGGTCAGCCAGCACGTCATCCCCCGGCCCCACTCGGACGTCGAGAAGCTGCTGCCGAAGGCGTAATCGATGCACGACGCGACATTGGTTTCCCAGATCGCCGAGCGGGTCCTCGCGAGGATCAGCGAGGCGGACCCCCACCGGGTGATCGTCGGCGTGTCCAACCGGCACGTGCACCTGACCGACGACGACTTCAGCACGCTCTTCGGATACTCCAAGCCGACGGTGCGCCGCTACGTGCGTCAGCACGGCGAGTTCGCGGCCGAGGAGACGGTCACCCTGGTGGGTCCGAAGAACACCATCGAGCGCGTTCGTGTGATGGGCCCCAACCGCAACGCGACGCAGGTCGAGATCGCACGCACCGACTGCATCACGCTCGGCGTGGACGCCCCCATCGCCCAATCCGGCCACCTGGAGCACGCGGCACCCGTCGAACTTCGGGGGCCGAAGGGCGCGGTGCGCCGTAACGCGGCCATCGTCGCGGCCCGCCACATCCACATGGGTCCCGACGACGCCCGTGCACTCGGGCTCGAGGACCAGGATCTGGTGCGGGTCGCGTTCGGTGGACAGCGGGGCGGCGTCCTCGACAACCTCATCATCCGCGTCAAGGACAGCTTCCTCCAGGAGTTGCACCTCGACACCGACGAGGCGAACGCGCTCGGCGCCGCGTCCGGCGACTGGGTGAGGATCTGCAAGGACTGAGATGGAGCAACGCAACGCACTGGAACGGTTCGCGCAGCTCGTGCGCACCGGCGCCGTCGACCCCGGCGACGGGGCGGTCCGGCTCGGCGTCGACCTGGGCACGGCCAACATCGTGCTCGCGGTCGTCGACGGGACGAACGCCCCCGTGGCCGGGGCCTGGCGGCATTCCAGCGTGGTGCGCGACGGCGTCGTCGTCGACTGGCTCGGCGCGGTCTCCTCGGTCTCCGACCTGAAGTCCGAACTCGAAGGCCGCATCGGCGCCACGTTCGATCGCGCCGCCGTGACGGTCCCGCCCGGTGTCGACGAGGGCACCCGGAAAGTATTCACCAACGTCCTCGAGGCCGCCGGGCTGGGCGTTTCGGAGGTGGTCGACGAACCCGTGGCGGCCGCCACCGCACTCGGGCTGACCGATGGCGCGGTCATCGACATCGGCCACGGCACCACCGGCGTGTCGTTGCTGCGTGACGGGGCCATCGGGTTCTCCGTCGACCAGGCCACGGGCGGCCACCACATGACGCTCGTGATCTCCGGCGCGAAGGGCATCGACTACGAGGAGGCCGAGCAGTTCAAGACGTCGACCGCCCAGGCGGACCTCGTCTTCGGGCTCGTCCGCCCCACCCTCGAGAAGATGGCGACGATCGCTGCGGACGCTCTGCGCGGCCACGACGTCCGGGAGATCCATCTCGTGGGCGGCGCCAGCACGCTGCCGCGGGCTGCGGAGGTCTTCGAGGGCGTCCTGGGCGAGCCGGTCCGCCGGCCCGCCCACCCCCTGTTCCCCACCCCCTACGGCACCGCGATGAGGAGAACCCCATGACCGAGGACGTGATCCAGGAGATCGTGCGGCGCGTCATCGCCGCACTCACTTCCCGAGCGGAAGTCACGGGTGGGGAGCGCGAGCGACCGTCCGCGCTCGTGCTCTTCACCGGCGCGCTCCTCGGGTTCGAGGACTCCCTCCCCCCGCTCGCACGGCTGCAGCGCGACGTCGATCTGCACGCGGTCTGCACCCCCAGCGCGAAGCGGATCCTGGACATCCCCCGCATCGACGCCGTCGGCATGCGGCACGCCGACGGTGAACGTCTCGCGGCGCACGACCTCGTCATCGTGCCGACCCTGACCGTCAACATCGCCGCCAAGGTCGCGGGCGGCATCGGCGACTGCCTCGCCTCCAACGTTATCGCCGAGTTCCTCATGAGCGGCAAGCCCGTCGTTGCGGCACGCAACGGGGTGTGTCCCGATTCGCCGGACAAGCAGGGCTGGTACCCGACGATGCCGCCCGGCTACGCCGCCATGCTGCGCGAGACCCTCAGCCGGCTCGAGTCGATGGGAGCCTCGCTGCCCGCGGCGGCCCGCCTCGATCACGACGTCCGCGCACGCCTCGGCGCACAGGCCCGACCGCACTGCGATGACGCGGCACCGCTCAGCCTCGTCACCGCCGAGACCATCCGCGACGCGGCACCGCGCAGCACCATTCACCTGGCGCCCGGCGCCATCATCACCGACCTCGCCCGCGAGGCCGCCGCCGAGCGCTACATCGTGCTCGCCACCACGGAAGGACGCAGCTGAACCATGTATCTCGCCAAAGTCACCGGAACGGTGGTCTCCACCAGCAAGGACGAGGGCCTCGTCGGGTTCAAGCTGCTCCTCGCCCGACGCATCGACGCCGACGGCGAGGCCTCGGGCATGCCGGAGGTGTGCGTCGACACCGTCGGCGCAGGAGCCGGGGAGACCGTGATCGTCACCAAGGGTTCGAGCGCCCGCTTCGCGGCGGACCGCGAACGCGCACCGCTGGACGCGACCATCGTCGGCATCGTCGACGCCGTCGAGGACGAGGAGCGCTGAGGCACGATGGCCGCCGTCTACACGCGCACCGGCGACGGAGGGGACACCGGACTCTTCGGGGGTGCCCGCGTCGCCAAGCAGAGCCTGCGCGTGGAAGCCTACGGAGCCGTCGACGAGGCCAACACCGCCATCGGCATGGCCAAGGCCACCCTGCCCGACGGCGACTGGAAGGATCGGGTGCACGACGTGCAGTTGCGCCTCTTCACGCTCGCCGGTGAACTCGCCAGCGACGCGGATGGCGCGCAGATCCTCGCGGGCAAGATTGCGGATGCCGACATCACCTCGCTCGAACGACTGATCGACGACTGCCTCGACGTCGCTGGCGTGCAACGCTCGTTCGTCGTGCCCGGGCGCGACGAGCGCTCGGGGCTGTTCCACTGGGCACGCACCGTCGTGCGCCGCGCGGAGCGACGCGTGCTCACGCTCACCGAGACCGAGCCCGTGCGCGCCGAAGTGATCCAGTACCTCAATCGGCTCTCCGACGCCGTCTACGCGCTCGCCCGCCTCACCGAACACTGGGCGGACATGGAGCGCATCGAGCAGATCGTGCGCCGCGCCGTCAGGACGGCGACCGGCGCGGGCGGGGCAGGAGGGGGCATCAGCCACGACGTCGACCCGCAGCTCGCGCGCGCGAAGGGCCTCCTCGACGCCGGCCGCACCCGCGCCCTGGAGATGGGCGTACCGATGGTGCTGTGCGTCGTCGACGCGGCGGGCAACATCGTGGCGCTGGAGCGCATGGCCGACTCGCTGCTTGCCTCCATCGAGCTGGCGCAGGGCAAGGCGTGGACGTCGGCAGCGTTCCGGCAGCGCACCGAGGTGATCGGGGCCCAAGCCGTCGGAGGCGGCCCACTGCCGGGCCTCAGCGACAGCAACCAAGGCCGCGTCGTCCTGTTCGGTGGCGGCGCACCACTATTCGTTGGTGACACCCTGCTCGGAGGCTTCGGCGTCTCGGGCGGCACCGTGGAAGAGGACATCGTCGTGGTGGACCACGCGATGCGCACAGTTATGGGAGTAGAAGTATGAAGCTGGATCCAGCCGTGATCGAGGCCGCCATCCGCGCGGTCCTCGCCGAAATGCCCTCCACCGGGACCGACGCCGCCCCCACGCAACGCAGCGAGGGCGACGGTGTCTTCGCGGACATGGGCGATGCCGTCGAGGCTGCCCACCGCGCCTGGCGGGAGTACCTCACCAAGTCGTTGGCGGACCGGCGTCGCTACATCGCGGCCATCCGGGAGGCCATGCTGAGGCCCGAGCACCTGGACAAGATGAGCGTCGACGCGGTGATGCAGACCGGGATGGGCGACGTCGCCGACAAGTACTTGAAGAACAAGGTGGCCGCCGAGTTGACGCCCGGCGTCGAGGATCTGGAGACGAGCGCGTGGTCCGGCGACGACGGGCTCACCACCGTCGAGTACTCCGCCTTCGGTGTGATCGGCGCGATCACCCCGACGACAAACCCGACGGAGACCATCACGTGCAACACGATCGGGATGCTGGCGGCGGGCAACGCCGTCGTGTTCAGCCCGCACCCGCGGGCACGTGACCTGTCGGTGTGGCAGGTGCAGACCATCAACCGGGCGCTGCGGGAGGCGGGCGCGCCCGAGAACCTCGTCGTCACTGTCGCCGAGCCGTCGATCGAGAACACCAACAAGATGATGGAGCACCGCAAGGTGCAGATGCTCGTAGCCACAGGCGGCCCGGGGATTGTGCGAACGGTGTTGAAGTCCGGCAAGAAGGCGATCGGCGCAGGTGCGGGCAACCCGCCGGTCGTGGTCGACGAGACCGCCGACATCGACCACGCCGCCAAGTGCATCGTGGATGGAGCAAGCTTCGACAACAACCTCCCCTGCACCGCGGAGAAGGAGATCATCGCCGTCGACGCGATCGCGGACCTGCTGAAGTTCCACATGGTGCAGCACGGTGCCTACGAGCTCTCCGCCGAGCAGGTCAAGCAGCTCGAAGGCCTCATCCTCGGTGAACGCGGAGCGGCCACCGAGTGGATCGGTAAGTCCGCCACGGCGATCCTCGAGGGCATCGGCGTCGAACCACCAGCCGGGGTGCGCCTGCTGGTATGCGAGGCGACGAAGGAGCACCCGTTCGTGCAGGTCGAGCTCATGATGCCCGTCCTCGGGCTGGTGCGGGCGCCCGACGTCGACGCCGCGATCGACCTGGCCGTCGAACTCGAGCACGGCAACCGGCACACCGCCGTCATGCACTCCCAGAACGTGTCGAAGCTCACGAAGATGGGCAAACTCATCCAGACGACGATCTTCGTCAAGAACGGCCCGTCCTTCACCGGGATCGGCATCGGCGGCGAGGGATTCACGACCTTCACCATCGCCGGCCCCACCGGCGAGGGGCTGACCAGGCCCCGCAGCTTTGCGCGCAGCCGCCGCTGCGTGCTCGTCGGAGACCTCAATGTGCGCTGACGTCGTGCGCGTCGCCGTCACGGGAGCAGCGGGCCAGATCGGCTACGCGCTGCTCACCCGGCTCGCCGCCGGGGATCTACTCGGCGACCGCCGCATCGAGTTGCGGCTGCTCGAGGTGCCGGAGGCGGTGCAGGCTGTCGAGGGCGTGGCGATGGAGCTGGAGGACTGCGCGTTCCCGACGCTGGCGGGCGTCCATATCACCGACGACCCCCGGGAAGCTTTCGACGGCGCCAACGTGGCGATGCTGGTCGGAGCGTCGCCTCGGAAAGCCGGGATGGAGCGCTCGGACCTGCTGGCGGCCAACGGCCGCATCTTCGCCGAGCAGGGGCGAGCCATAGCGGCCGTCGCCGCGGGGGATGTCCGCGTCGTCGTGACCGGCAACCCGGCCAACACCAACGCCTACATCGCAGCGCACCACGCCCCCGATGTGCCGCGGGAGCGCTTCACCGCGCTGACCCGGTTGGACCACAATCGCGCCGTGTCGGCGCTTGCTGCGCAGACGGGACGCCCTGTGGACGACATCACCCGCGTCGCGATCTGGGGCAATCACTCCGTGACGCAGTACGCGGACGTCGACCACGCGCTGGTCTGCGGACGTCCGGCCTCGGAGTGGGTGAGTGACGCCTGGGTGGGCTTCGACTTCATCCCCGCGGTCGCCAAGCGAGGCGCGGCGGTGATCCGGGCCCGCGGGAAGTCGAGTGCGGCGTCGGCAGCGAATGCGACGATTGACCACGTCCGCGACTGGCTCCTGGACACGCCGTCGGACGACTGGACGTCGATGGCAGTGCCTAGCCGCGGCGAGTACGGCGTCGACGAGGGGCTCGTGAGCTCCTTCCCTGTGACCACCTCGGGCGGCGGGTACTCGGTCGTCGAGGGTCTACGGCTGAGCGCCTTCGCGCGAGCCAAGATCGACGCGTCGGTGGAGGAGCTGCGTCGCGAGGTCGCAGCGGTGAGGCAGTTGGGCATCGTCTGACTGGAAACTTCATTCCTCGCCAGTCGTTTGGCCAGACCGGGTGGGTAAACCTTTACCGAATGATCGAGTGGCGAGTAATGAAGTCGGCAGCGCAGGCACCGGGGCAGGTGACACAAGTGCTGGGACGTCGCCGCACAGGCGGCATCCACCCCCTAGGCTCGACCCATGACCAGACCTTCCTTCGACGAACTCGGCATGGCCACCGCCGAACTCTGGGCCTCCCGCAGCGCCGACGCCAAGGTCCGCGTTGGCGCGTGCCTGCTGGACCGCTGGAACCGGGTGGTCGGCGTCGGCTACAACGGGCGCGCCGCCGGCGAACCCAACGAGCGCGAGAGCCTCGAGCAGGGCCATAGCGGCTTCATCCACGCCGAGGTCAACGCGCTGCTCGCCGCCAACTGGAACGGCGAGGGCCACACCCTCTTCGTCACGCACGAGCCCTGCGCCACCTGCGCCCGCCTGATCATCAACTCCCGCCGCGTCTCGCGCGTCGTGTTCCGGATCGGCTACACGGAGGTCGCGCGCGCCGACGCCGGCCTCCCGTCGGGCGCCCGGATCCTCCGCGCCGCCGGGCTCACCGTCGTCGCCGCCACCTGAGCGCCCCGGCCGGGCCCCAACGTCGACCAGCACGCCATTCCATTCGGCGCCCCATCGGCGTAACGTCACCCCATGGGCAAGATCATCTTCGACACCGCCACCAGCCTCAACGGCTACATCGCCGACGAGGACAACTCGCTGGCCTGGCTCTTCGCCGTCGATGGCGGCGAACACCCCGACGAGGGTCTGTTCCCCTCATCCACGACGGTCATGGTGGAGGGCTCCACCACCTACGAGTGGCTGCTCGCCGAGAGCGACATCCTCGCGCACCCCGAGCGGTGGCAGGAGTTCCACGGCTCCAAACCGACGTTCCTCTTCACCACCCGCGACCTCCCGATCCCCGACGGCGCCGACATCCGCATCGTCGCCGGCCAGGTCTCCGACCACATCGACGCCATCCGCGCAGCCGCCGGCGACGGCGACGTCTGGGTGGTCGGCGGCGGCGACCTCGCCGGGCAGTTCCTCGACGCCGGCCTGCTGGACGAGATCGCGATCTCGGTGGCGCCCGTCGCCCTCACCGGGGGTGCGCCCCTGCTGCCTCGACGCGTCACCTCCGAGCAGCTGCGGCTCGTCTCCGCGAAGGCGCACGGCCAGTTCGCGCGCCTCGTCTACGAGGTGCGCCGCTGAAGCAGCGCGCCGGCGGGCGCGGGAGCGACGGTCAGGCCGTCGTCCGCACCCTCGTCGGGTCCTTCACCGGGATCAGCACGACGAGCCCGATCGCCAGCACGATCACGATGCCCAGGATGCCCGCGTACTGCACCGACTCTTCCGCGCCGCCCGCCAACGATGCCGCGATGCCGATCGAGAGCGCCCACGCCGTCGACGACAGGAAGCTCACGGCGCGCCCTGTGGTGGCGTACAGGCCGAAGATCTCGCCCGTGTGGCCCTCGGGGGTCAACCGCGCCAGGTAGGAGCGCGACGCCGCCTGCGCCGGCCCGACGAACAGCGTCAGCAGCAACCCGCACACCCAGAAGATCGGCTTGCCGATGTCGTGGAAGAAGAAGATCGCGAGCCCGAGAAGCACCATGGACACGAGCGAGATCATGATGACGTTCTTCGGCCCGATCCTGTCGTCGAGCATCCCGAACAGCATCGAGGAGATGCCGGCGGTGAGGTTGGCGACGATGCCGAAGATGATCACTTCGCCGCCGGTGAAGCCGAACGTCACCGACGCGAGGATCGCGCCGTAGGTGAACACACCGCCCAGCCCGTCGCGGAACACCGCGGAGGCGATGAGGAAGTACAGGGTGTGCCGCGAGGTGCGCCACACGCGCACGATGGAGCGGATCAGCTCCTTGTAGGCGCCGATCACGCCCACCTTCTCCGGCATCACGACGGGCTTGCGGTCCTTCAGTGCGATGAAGATCGGGATGGAGAAGATCACCGTCCACACGCCGCAGAAGACCATGGCGATGCGGATGTCGTCGGGCGCGAACTCCATCCCGAGGATCAGCACGATCAGCAGCAGGATGGTGATGCCGCCCAGGTAGCCGAGCCCCCAGCCGAGCCCGGAGACGCGGCCGACGTTCTCCGGCGTGGAGACCTGGTCGATCGCCGCGTAGTAGTTGACGTTGGCGATCTCCGCGACGACGTTGCCCACCCCGAGCAGGGCCACGCCGAGCCAGAAGTAGCCGGGGTCCGGCTGCACGAAGTAGAGCGAGGCGCTGATGACGGCGAGCAGCATCGTCGTGATGAACAGGTTGCGCATCCGGTTGCCGCGACGGTCCGAGCCCTGCCCCAGCACCGGCGCCAGCAGCGCGATCGCGACGCCGACGGCTGCCATCGCCCAGCCGTAGTTGATCGACAGCTGGTCGGTGTCCTCGCCGAAATGGGAGCTCACGAGGTAGACGCCGAACACGAAGGTGGTGATCACGGTGGCGAACGGTTGCGTCGACCAGTCCCACAAGGCCCACGCGAAGACCTTGCGCTTGGGTGCGTTCGCCCTCTGAAGGGCCTCGCCCGGGATCACGCTGGCGTCGGGCACGCCGGCATCGGGGGTGTTGTTGATGGTGTTCGACACGCGGTCAACCTAGCGAAGGAAGATGAACGAGAGGTGAAGTGGACGAAATTCCTGACGATCCTGTCCGGTTCACCGCCGGTACGACGAAACGTAGTTTACTATCGCATACCAGCAAGATTCTCGGACTTCCGGATACTTTGCGGCACCGCTAGTATCGAGACGAACGAACGAGCCCCAACAGGCGCCATTGATGCCGACCTTAGGAAAGGGAATTGCCTTATGACCGACAGCGCGGTCCTCAAAACCAAAGACGTAGAACTCGAACTGCCGGTGGTGGAAGCCACCGACGGCAACAGCGGCCTCCAGATCGGCAAGTTGCTGGGCACCACCGGCTACACGACGCTCGACACCGGCTACGTCAACACCGCCTCGTGCCAGTCCGCGATCACCTACATCGACGGTGACGCCGGCATCCTGCGTTACCGCGGCTACCCGATCGAACAGCTGGCCGAGAAGTCCACGTTCCTCGAGGTCAGCTACCTGCTCATCTACGGCGAGCTGCCGACGAAGGACCAGCTGGAGGACTTCGCCGAGAAGGTCTCCCACCGCATGATGCTCGACGAGCGCCTGCGCGAGCTCTACCGCTCCTTCCCCGCGGCGGCCACCCGATGATGGTGCTTTCCGCCGGCATCATGGGGCTGGGCGCCTACAACCGCCAGTACCTCGACACCCACGATCCGGAGCACGTCGAAGAGGCCTCGATGCGGCTCCTCGGCTCGATGCCGACGCTCACTGCCTACGCCTACAAGTCGTCGGTCGGCGAGCCGTTCCAGTACCCCAAGGGGCACCTGAGCTACGTCGAGAACTACCTGCGTCTCTCCTTCGGCACGCCGCTCGAGGAGTACGAGCTCGACCCGGACATCGTCCGCGCATTCGAGACGCTGTTCATCCTCCACGCCGACCACGAGCAGAACTGCTCGACCTCGACCGTCCGCATGGTCGGGTCGTCCGATGCCAACATCTACGCATCGGTGGCCTCCGGGGTCAACGCCCTGTCCGGCCCGCTGCACGGCGGCGCCAACCAGGCCGTCCTGGAGATGCTGAGCGACATCCGCGACAACGGACTCGACGTCAAGGATTTCGTCTCGAAGGTCAAGGACAAGCAGTCCGGCGTGAAGCTCATGGGCTTCGGCCACCGCGTGTACAAGAACTACGACCCGCGCGCCACGATCATCAAGGGCCACGCCGACAAGCTGCTGCGCGCCAGCGGCAGCAAGAACAGCGCCCTGTTGGACATGGCGATCGAGCTGGAGGAGACGGCGCTCAACGACGACTA
>JAAYZP010000333.1 GCA_012514785.1 Propionibacterium sp.
ACCTGGGCTATCCGATGTTCGCGGCACCGCAGGACATTGCCGACGCGCTCGTCGAGATCGGGTGGGATATCTGCACCACAGCGTCGAACCACACGATGGACCAGGGATGGGAGGGGCTCGTCCGCACCGTCGATACGCACGAGTCCGTCGGCATCCAGACCGTCGGCAGCTACCGCACCGAGGCAGAAGCCGCGGCGCCCGTGATCGTGGACAGCGGCGGCGGGGTGCGCGTCGGGTTCGTGTCGCAAACCTACGGCCTGAATGGGATCCCCAAGCCCGAGGGCCGGCCGTGGGCCGTCGACCTCCTGGACGCGGACGCCGCGATCGCGGACGCGGCCCGGGCCAAGGCGGCCGGGGCGGACATCGTCGCCGTCCACATGCACGCCGGCGATGAATACGTGCATGCCCCGTCACAGCAGCAACGCGACTTCGCCGAGGCCGTGACCAGCTCGGAGCACGTGGACTTCGTCTTCGGGCAGCACGCCCACGTCGTCCAGCCGATCGAGTTGGTCAACGGCAAGTGGGTGGTCTACGGCACGGGGAACCTCATCGCGCAGAGCGGCCCGGCCAAGCCCCACACCTATGACGGCATGCTCGTGCAGCTCAACTTCACCGAGACCGAGCCCGGAGAGTTCGCCGCCGACAGCGTCGAATGGGCGCCGACGATGATCACCCGCTACACGCAGTCCTCCCCCGCGCGGGTCTACTTCATCCCGACGGAGATCCACGAGCGGCCCGGGCTGGCACACGCCATGGAGGAGTCCGCAGCGCGCACGCGCGGCATCGTCGGAGACGTCGACGGGCTGACCGAGGTCAGCTGAGGTAGACCCCTCCGACGGTGCGCCGGCCCCGCCGGATGACCGCGTAGCGGCCGTGCAGCAGGCTCGAGGCGTCGAGGAGTTGGTCGGCATCCGTGACCTTCTCGTTGTTGAGGTACGCGCCGCCCTCCTTCACCGTGCGTCGGGCGGCGGACTTCGAGTCCACGACCCCGGCCAGCGCCATGGCGTCGGCGAACGGGATGGGTTCGTCGATCGCGACGCCGCCGACCTCGCTCATCACCCCGTCGAGCGACGGGATACTGAGCTCGCCGAGCTCGCCGCGGCCGAAGAGCGCCCCAGCCGCCCGCACCGCAGCCTCGCGTTCGGCCGCGCCGTGGACCAGGTCGGTCACGTCGTCGGCCAGCGCCTTCTGCGCCGCCCGCTTGAAGGGGGCCGCCTCCGTCGCCCGCTCGAGCTCCTCGATCTCCTCGCGGGAACGGAACGTGAACACCTTGAGGTAGTCGATGACCTTGGCGTCCTCCGCGTTCAGGAAGAACTGGTGGAAGGCGTACGGGCTGGTGAGCTCGGCGTCGATCCACACCGTGCCGCCCTCGGTCTTGCCGAACTTCGTGCCGTCCGCCTTGGTGACCAGCGGCGTGGCCATGGCGTGCACCCGCTCGGCCTCGCTGCGCCGGATCAGGTCGACGCCCGCGGTGATGTTGCCCCACTGGTCCGAGCCGCCGAACTGCAGCGTGACGTCGTGGCGACGGAACAGCTCCCGGAAGTCGTTGGATTGCAGGAGCACGTAGCTGAACTCCGTGTAGGAGATGCCCGATTCGAGGCGTCGGGCCACCACGTCGCGCGCGAGCATGCGGTTGACGGGGAAATGTTTACCGAGGTCGCGCAGGAAGTCGAGGACCGAGAGGTCGCGGGTCCAGTCGAGGTTGTTCACCAGGGTTGCCGCGTTGTCCCCCTCGAAGCTCACGTAGCGCTCGGTCTGCTGCCGGATCCGGTCGACCCAGCCCGCCACGACGTCGGCGTCGTTCATCACCCGTTCGCCGGACTCCTTCGGGTCACCGATCATGCCGGTGGCGCCGCCGACCAGCAGATGGGGGATGTGCCCCGCCTCCTGGAGCCGCTTGGCCATCAGGAGCTGCACCAGGTGGCCGATGTGGAGGCTGGCGGCCGTCGGGTCGAAGCCCACGTAGAACTTGACCGGGCCCTGATCGAGGTGCGCAGCCAGGGCCGCTTCGTCGGTCGAGTGGGCGATGAGCCCGCGCCAGGTCAAGTCTTCGAACAGATGCATGCGACTACTGTAAGGCTTCCCCCGTCGCCCAGCCATTCAGTCCCCGCTGCGTCTCGCGCAACTCGGCGAGCTGCTCCGCCACGCGGACCGGCGCGGTGCCGCCGCGCCCGTCGCGGGCCGCGACCGAGCCCTCCGTGGTGAGGACGCCCAGTACGCCGACGTCGAGGTGCCCGGATATCTCCGGCAGGTCCTCGGCCGTCAGGTCCGACAGGGTGATGCCGCGGGCCTCGCAGTACCGCACGGTCTCCCCTGCCACCTCGTGCGCGACGGCGAACGGCACCTTCTCGCGCACCAGGTGGTCGGCGACGTCGGTGGCGAGCGAGAAGCCGAGCGGGGCGACCTCCGCCATGCGCTCCGCGTCGAACGTCAACGTGCCGACCATGCCGGCGACCGCGGGGATGAGCACGTGCAGCTGGTCGATGCCGTCGAAGATCGGCTCCTTGTCCTCCTGCAGGTCGCGGTTGTAGGC
>JAAYZP010000334.1 GCA_012514785.1 Propionibacterium sp.
CGCCGCGGCGAGATAGCCGGGATCGGCGAGCAGGTTGCGCCGCACGGCCGGCTTGAGCGCCGACGTCGGGTCCTCGGCCGCCTCCACCATCGCCTCCAGCGACGGGAACTGCGCCACCAGCGCCGCCGCGGTCTTCTCGCCGATGCCCTTCACCCCGGGCAGGCCGTCGGAGGGGTCGCCGCGCAGCACCGAGAAGTCGACGTAGCGCCCGGGCGCCAATCCGTACTTCGTGGCGAGCACCTCGGGTGTGACGAGTTCGTGGTTGGCGACCGACCGAGCCACGTAGACGATGCTGGTGTGCTCGTCGGCCAGCTGGAACAGATCCCTGTCGCCGGTCACGACGAGGCTGGTGCCGTCGTGCTGGGTCGCGAGGGACGCGAGGACGTCGTCGGCCTCGTGGTCGGCGGCGCCGACGATGGGGAGCCCGACGGCCTCCAGCACCTCCCGGATCCACGGCACCTGGCGGGAGAGATCCTCCTCGACCGTCTCCTCGCCGTGCTCGTCGAGCCGGTGGGTCTTGTACGAGGGCACGAGGCCCACCCGCCAATCGGGGCGCCAGGCGTCGTCCCACGCGCAGGCGACCACGTCGGGGGAGTACTGCGCGACGAGGCGCGAGATGAAGTCGCAGGTGCCGCGCACCGCGTTGACGGGGTGGCCGTCGGGGGAGACGAACGTCGTCGGCACCCCGAAGTAGGCGCGGAAGTACAGGTACGAGGTGTCGAAGGCCATCAAGGTGCTCACCGTGTCATGGTCCCACACCGTTTCGCGACGCAGGTAGGCTTCGAGCCGTGATTTCCCGACCGGACCTGCCGCGCTGGCTGTCCGCCCTCCTGGCGGTGGCGGCTGGCCTGCTCATCGGGCTCGGCCAGCCCCCGATGGGGCTCTGGCCGGCGACGATGGTGGGGCTCGCCCTGTTCACTTGGCTCCTGGCGCGACGCCGGAAGCGGGGGGCCGCGGGCCTCGGGTTCCTCGCCGGGCTGGCGATGAACACGCTCACGATCTCCTGGATCAGCGTGCTCGGTGTGCCCGTCGCGATCGCACTCATCCTGTTCATGTCGCTCTGGTACGCGCTGGCCGCGATCGTGATCTCGCGCGTGATCCGGCTCCCGCTGTGGCCGGTCTGGGTGGCGGCCACGTGGGTGGCCACCGAGTTCGCCAGCGGGAACGTCCCGTTCGGCGGCTTCTCCTGGACGCGGCTCGCGTTCACGACGACCGACCAGCCGCTCGCCGGCTTCCTGCCGTACGTGGGCGCGGCGGGAGTGTCGTTCCTGGTCGCGCTCCTCTCGCAGCTGCTGCTCACGCTCACCACCCGGAGGCGCTGGCTGCAGGCCGGTTCCGCGGTGGTGGCGACGTTCGTCGTCGGGGGGTTGCTCCTGTTCGTGCCGCCCCCGCCGGCCGAGCAGAGTGTCACGACGGCGATCGTCCAGCCGAACGTGAACCGCCACGAATACGGCACCGCCGCCTACCCCCGGGCGGTCACCAACAACGCGCTGAGCTCGACGGTGATGGCGCTCGCCCAGGCCCGCACGTCGGGGCAGCACGTGGACTTCGTGCTCTGGCCCGAGAGTTCCACCGACCACGACCCCTACCTGGATCCGACGGCGCGCCGCCAGGTTGAGCTGTCCGCGCAGCTCGCCACGGTGCCGATCCTCGTGGGCGCGGTCACGCTGCCCGAGGCGCCGCCGGACAGCCGCCAGACGAGCGGCATCTGGTGGGATCCCGTCCACGGACCGGGCGATGTCTACCACAAGCGCAACCTCGTGCCGTTCGGCGAATGGATTCCGTTCCGCGACGTCCTGCTGCCCAGGCTGCCGATCCTGCAGCAGATCGGGCGGCAGTCGATCGCCGGGGAGACGCCGGGCGTGATACGCACCCCCGTCGCCGCACACCCGTCGCTGACGATCGGCAACGTGATCTGCTTCGAACTCGCCTACGACGACACGGTCTACGACACGGTCCGCCACGGCGGGCGGGTGCTCGTATCCCAATCGAACGAGAACACGTACGCCGGCACCTTCCAGATCTCGCAGCAGTTCAACATGAACCGCATCCGCGCCAAGGAGCTGCGCCGAGAGGTCGTCGTCTCGACGCTCAACTCGGTCAGCGGGATCGTCGACGCCCGCGGCGGCGTCGGCGACCTCACCGACGAGTACACCGGGGCCGCGCGCATCGTCGAGGCGCCGCTGCGGTACCGGGAGACGGCGGCGGTCACCGTCGGGCCGATCATCTCCCGCGTAGCGCTGGCGCTCAGCGTCGGCGCTTTCGGGTGGGCGCTGGTCGCGGGTCGGCGGTCCGCGCGGGCGGGTAAGCTTGGGACGACGAATTCTTGAGAAGGACGAACAATGGCTGCTGACCTCGCGGCACTCGGCTCCGTGCTGGTGATCATCCCGACGTACAACGAGTCCCAGAACATCGAGTCGATCACGAACCGCCTGCGCAAGGCGGTGCCGGAGGCGCACATCCTCGTCGCGGACGACAACTCGCCCGACGGCACCGGCAAGATCGCCGCGCGCCTGGCCGAGAGCGACGAGAACATCCACGTGATGCACCGCCGCGGCAAGCAGGGGCTCGGCGCGGCCTACCTCGCCGGGTTCGAGTGGGGTCTGGATAACGGCTACGACGTCCTCGTACAGCACGACGCCGACGGTTCGCACCAGCCCGAACAACTGCCGCGGCATCTGCAGGCCCTGGCCGATGGTGCCGACATGGTGAAGGGTTCGCGCTGGGTGGCGGGCGGATCGGTGGTCAACTGGCCGAAGTCCCGCGTGCTGATCAGCCGCGGCGGCTCACTGTGGACGCGCGCCTGGCTGGGCATCAAGGTCAAGGACGCCACCGGTGGCTTCAACGCGTTCAAGGCGGACACGCTGCGCGGCATGGACCTCGACGAGGTGGCCTCTGCCGGCTACTGCTTCCAGATCGACCTCGTGTGGCGTGCGATCAAGCACGGCTTCAAGGTGGTGGAGGTGCCGATCGAGTTCGTCGAGCGCGAGTTCGGTGACTCCAAGATGAACCGCAACATCGTCGTCGAGGCCCTCATCCGCACGACGCTGTGGGGCGTCCAGCACCGTTTCTCGCAGTTGGCGGGGCTCTTCAAGCGTGGCTGAGCGACGACGGCAGGTCTCGCCGGCAGTGATGCTGGCTCTGGTCGTCGCGCCGTTCGTGCTCCTGGTGGCGGCCGAGGTCGCCGCGATCATCCTGGTGGCCGCGCAGATCGGCTGGTGGACGCTGGCCATCATGGCGCTCACGTCGCTGCTCGGGTTCGTGCTGTTCGCCCACGAGAGTCGGCGCAACCTCGTCAAGCTGCAGGACGCGATGGCGCTGGGTAAGGAGCCGGGCGCCCAGGTCGGCAACGCGATGCTGATCTTCCTCGGTGCCATCCTGCTGATCCTGCCCGGGTTCGTCACGGACGCGGTGGGGCTGCTGTTCATCCTGCCGTTCACCCGCCCGCTGATGCGGCGCACCTTCACGTGGTGGCTCACGAAGACTGGGCGCACCACCGTCACCCGGGATCCCAACACGATTCCTGGAGAGGTCGTCGACGAGGACGAGGGCCACGAAGACGATGACGGCACCCTCCCGCTGGAGGGAACCGTCATCGACGTCGACGATGAGCGCCGGGGACCGGCCGCCGACTAAGTCCTCACCTGAAAGCAGCTTCCTGATAATCGCTGGTTGAGCTCCCGGCGCGACGTGGTCCCTGAGCTCGTGTCGCGACGGAGTCGCTGCACGATGGTCGAAGGGAAGGAGCTCCGGGAAGGTCGAAACCACCCCGGACTTGGGCAGGAAGTCGGTTCCAGCTGTTCATTGAGGATGGTTTCGACGGACGCTCGCTGCTCAACGAGCAAAGCTTGTTGATTGAGCTCGCAACCCGGGCATTCGCTGGGAGCTGTTTCCTGCTCCGGCTGCAGGTGGTTTCGACGGACGCTCGCTGGCGCTCGCTGCTCAACGAGCAAAGCTTGTTGATTGAGCTCGCGGCACTTCGGGATACTCGC
>JAAYZP010000335.1 GCA_012514785.1 Propionibacterium sp.
CCCGGCTCTGGGTCACCCTCTCCGGATACATCCGGACGCAGGCCATCGTCAGCCTCGTCGACGCCGTGTTCATCGGCCTCGGGCTGTGGCTGCTCGACGTGCCGCTCGCGTTCCCGATCGCCATCCTCACCTTCATCGCCGGCTTCATCCCCATCGTCGGTGCCGTCTCCGCCGGCGCGGTCGCGGTGCTGGTGGCGCTGGTGACCGGAGGCTGGGTGCAGGCCCTGCTGGTGCTCGGCGTCGTCATCCTCGTGCAGCAGCTCGAGGGCAACATCCTCCAGCCGCTGCTGCAGTCCCGGGTCATGCAGCTGCACCCGGTGATCATCCTGCTCGCAGTGCTGCTGGGCGGCGGCTGGTTCGGCATCATCGGCGCGTTCCTCGCGGTGCCTGTCGCGGCCGCGGGCGCGGTGGTGCTGCGCTACCTGGGCGACATGATCGACCTGCGCACCGGGGACCGGTCGGCGAAGGACATCAACTGGTCCACAGCGGACGGCCACGTCGTCGGCGGCCTGTCGGAACGCTCCGCCCGCCTTTTCCAGGACCTCGTCCGACGACGCAGCGAGCACAACGACCACGAGGCCCCCAACGACGGGAACGACCTGATGGACGACATGGTAGAGGACCCGAAACCGCGCCGCGGGCTCGGCAACCTGCCCAACCCGTTCAAGCGCAGGTCCCGCCGCGGCGATTGAGGGGTCGTCCGCAAGCATGCCAAATTTTCAACCGGTGAAAACGGCCACATAGCCCCGTAGAGCGGGCTATGTGGCCGTTTTCGCCGGGTGTACGTTTCAGCCCCGGTGCACCTTGTGCTGCGCGGCCTGGGCGCGGGGGCGGATGGTGATCCGGTCGAGGTTCACGTGCGGCGCGCGCGTGGCCATGAACGTGATCGTCTCGGCGATGTCGTCGGCGGTCAGGGGGTTCGGCACGCCGTCGTAGACGGCCTCCGCGCGCTGCTGGTCGCCGCCGAAGCGCACCAGCGAGAACTCGTCCGTGGCCACCATGCCGGGGCAGATCTCCGTGATCCGCACGTCGGTGTCGAAGAGCTCCAGGCGCATGGACTCCACCATCGAGCGCTGCGCCGCCTTCGCGCCCGTGTAGCCGCCGCCGCCCTCGTAGCCGGCGTCGGCCGCCGTCGAGGTGACGAAGACGATGATCCCCCGGGCCGACCTGAGCGCCGGGAAGAGCGCCTGAGTGACGCGCGCGGTGCCGATCACGTTCACCTGGTACATCCGGTCCCAGGCCTCGAGGTCCGCCTCGATGACCGGCTCCAGGCCGAACGCACCTCCGGCGTTGTTGACGAGGACGTCGACGTTGCCGCCGACCGCTTCGGCGAGGCGGGCGACGTCGGCGGGATCCGTGATGTCGCACGGGACCGCCACACCGCCGATCTCCTCGGCCAACGCCTTGATCCGCTCGGCGCGGCGCGCGGCGCAGAACACTTTGTAGCCTTCGCGGGCGAGGTGGCGGGCCGTGGCCTCGCCGATACCTGAACTGGCCCCTGTCACAACTGCGATCTTCATGGGGCCAGCTTAGTGAGGGAACCCACCGAACCGGCGGGAGGGATCAGCACGGCCGAGATCGTCGAAGGTGACGCCCTCCGCCCCCAGCAATCGTTGCTGTGCGATCCCGAACCCGGATGAGGGTCGGCCCGAGGCGGTGAGGACGCGGTGGGCGAGTTCGAAGTCGCCGCTGGCCATGAGGGAACCGACGTGGCGCGCGCCCGTCCCGGCGGCTTCGGCGAGGTCGCCGTAGGTGGTCCAGGAGCCGTGGGGGACTTGGTTCAGGGCTTGGTCGACGAGGTGGTCCTTGGGATTCATACTGGGGTTTGCTGCGTCGGTTCGGCTGGATCTCGACACGCGAAGGGCGTCGTGGTGTTCCACCACGACGCCCTCCGCTTCTCGGTCTGAAGCGCCACGGTCCGCCTGACGGCGGACCTGCGCTTCGCCTACTTCTTGCCCTGGTTGGCCACGGCCTGGATCGCGACCGCCGCTGCGTCGGGATCCAGGTAACGGCCGCCCCTGGTGATCGGCTCGAAGTTCTCGTCGAGCTCGTAGTACAGCGGGATGCCGGTGGGGATGTTGAGGCCGGAGATCTCGTCGTCGGAGATGCCGTCCAGGTGCTTGACGAGCGCGCGCAGCGAGTTGCCGTGCGCCGCGATCAGCACCGTCTTGCCGTCGACCAGGTCGGGCTTGATGTCCGACTCCCAGTACGGCAGCATCCGCACGACGACGTCCTTCAGGCACTCGGTGCGCGGGCGGTCCGCCTCGGGGATGTCGGCGTACTGCGGGTCGTTGTGCTGGCTGAACTCGCTGTCGACGTCGATGACCGGCGGCGGCACGTCGTAGCTACGACGCCACTGCATGAACTGCTCCTCGCCGTACTTGTCGCGGATCTCGGTCTTGTTCAGCCCCTGGAGCTGCCCGTAATGGCGCTCGTTGAGGCGCCAGTTGCGCTTCACGGGGATCCAGTGCAGGTCGGCGACGTCGAGCGCGATGTTCGCCGTCTTGATCGCGCGCCGCATCAGCGAGGTGTGCAGCACGTCGGGCAGGAGGTTCTCGTCCTTCAGGAGCTGGCCACCCCGCTTGGCCTCCTCGATCCCCTTCTCGTTGAGGTCGACATCCACCCAGCCGGTGAAGAGGTTCGCGGCGTTCCAGACGCTCTCGCCGTGGCGGAGCAAGATCAGTTTGTAAACCATGGCTTCAGCCTACAGCGCGGGGGTCGAGGTGCCCGGGGCATCCCCGACGATTTGCCGGGTCCGGGGAAACTCGTGGCAACGCGAACGGCCCGTGGAAATCCACGGGCCGTTCACATCGGATACGGATCAGGCGTTCGGCCAGTCCTCGCCCTCGGGCGACTCGCCCGTCACGAGGTAGATCGTGCGGCGGCCGACAGCGACGGCGTGGTCGCAGAACCGCTCGTAGTAGCGGCCGAGGAGGGCGACGTCGACCGCCTCTTCCACCGTGCCCTGCCACTGTTCGGCCAGGACGACGTCGAAGTGCTGGCGACGCAGCTCATCGATCGTGCTGTCGATCTCCGCGAGCCGCATGGCTTCCTTGGCGTCGTGCTCGCTCAGGGTGGTGCGCGCCAGGTGGATCATCTTCTCCGCGATCCGGGCCATCTCGGCGAAGTTGGGCTCGAGGTCGTCCGGCACGGCGTGGTTCGGGTAGCGCAGGCGCGCGATCTTGGCGATGTGTGCGGCCAGGTCACCCATGCGGGCCAGCTCGAACACGACACGGATCGCCGAGACGACGATGCGCAGCTCGCCCGCGACGGGGGCCTGCAGCATCAACAGCGAGAGGGCCTTGTACTCCAACTCTTCGTGGAGCGTGTCGAGCTGGGTGTCGTTCGAGATGACGCTTTCAGCCTTGTTCAGATCGGCGGTCACCAGCGCTTCGGAGGCATCGTGGATCGCAACTTCCACCAACGACGCCATGTGGACGAGCTGCTCGAGAATGGAATCGAGCTCCTCGTGGTAGCTAGAACGCATATGGACTCCTTGTTCAATGCTTAACCAGTGCAGTCTATCGAACACTGCGCTGCCAGCCGGTCACGCTACTGAACCAAAGCGGCGAATTGGGCGGGGGTACGTGAACGGAAGGTGAACGTGCGGTGAAGCCTTCGCCCCGTGCCTGCGGGGATGTGGGAGGACTTAGACTCACCCCATGCCACCTGCCCAAGCCGCACTCTTCGGTGCCCTGCTCGCGTTCGCCGTCGTGGCGCTGGCCCTGTTCGTGCGGTGGCAGATCGGCCAGCGTCGGGAGGCGATGCGGATCGAGGCCGGCCCGCAGGTCAGTCCCGAGGTGGAGAAGGTCATCCGCGACGTGCCCGTTGGCGTCGTCATCGTCGGGCCGCACGACGAGCTGCTGTCCCACAACGACGCCGCCGTGCGCATCGGGGCGGTGCGGGGCAGTCGCCTCGGCTACAAACGCCTGCTGGCGGCCGTGCGGGACGTCCGCTTCCAGAGCCTCAACTTCGACGGGCCCGTCGACCGCGAACCCATCCCGGGGCAGAACCCGCTGCAGCTGCAATGCCGCATCAGCCTGCTCAGCGACGACATGGTGCTGCTCGTGGCCGTCGACGACGCGCAGTCGCGGCGCGTCGAGGCGGTGCGTCGGGACTTCGTCGCCAACGTCTCGCACGAGCTCAAGACCCCCATCGGCGCCATCAGTGTGCTCGCCGAAGCGGTGGAGTCCGCCAAGGATGATCCCGAAGCGGTCGAGCGCTTCGCACTCAGGCTGCAGCGTGAGACCGCCCGCCTCACCGAGCTCGTCGGCCAGATCATCGACCTCTCCCGGCTCCAGGCGGCGGACCCGCTGCTGGAACAGGACGGCGTCGAACTCACCGAGGTGGTGGCCGAGTCGGTGGGCAGGACGCGGGAACAGGCCTCCAACCGCGGGGTGAACGTCATCGTCGCCCGCACCACGTCCACCCTTGTCCTCGGCGACCGGTGGCAACTTGCCGACGCCATCTCCAACCTGATCCAGAACGCCATCAACTACTCCGACGAGGGCGCCCGCGTCGCGATCAGCGTCATCGACACGATGGAGGACGGCGAGCAGTTCGTGGAGGTCAAGGTTTCCGACAACGGCATCGGGATCAAACGCGAGGAACAGGAGCGGATCTTCGAGCGCTTCTACCGCGTGGATTACGGACGCAGCCGCTCCACGGGCGGCACGGGCCTGGGGCTGTCCATCGTCAGGCACATCGTCCTCGCACACGCCGGGAGCGTTAAGGTGTGGTCGAACCCGGGACAGGGTTCGACGTTCACCTTGCGTTTCCCTGCATTTCATCGCAGGGAGCTTCAGGAAGAGGAGACATGACCCGGATCTTGATCATCGAGGACGAGGAATCGTACCGGGAGGCACTCACGTTCATGCTCCAGAAGGAGGGCTTCGACGTCGTCGCGGCCGCCGACGGGGCAGAGGGGCTGGCCGAGTTCGACAAGCAGGGCGCCGACCTCGTGCTCCTCGACCTCATGATGCCCGGCATGCCCGGGCTGGAAGTCTGCAAGCAGCTGCGGGCGCGCTCCAACGTCGCCATCGTCATGGTGACCGCGCTGGACTCGGAGGTGGACAAGGTCGTCGGGTTGGAGCTCGGCGCCGACGACTACGTGACCAAGCCGTTCAGCCCGAGGGAGCTCGTCGCCCGCGTGCGCGCCGTGCTGCGCCGGGGGCAGGAGCAGGAGCTCGTGCCCGACGTCGTCGAGGCGGGCGGCGTGCGGATCGACGTCGAGCGGCACCAGGTCTACGTCGACGGCGAGGAGGTGCGGTTCGCGCTGCGCGAGTTCAACCTCCTCGAGCTCCTGCTGCGCAACCCGGGCCGGGTGCTGACCCGCGGCCAGCTGATCGACCGCATCTGGGGCAGCGACTACGTCGGCGACACGAAGACGCTTGACGTGCACATCAAGCGGCTGCGCTCCAAGATCGAGCCGGACCCGTCGCGGCCCACGCGGCTCGTCACGGTGCGGGGGCTGGGGTACAAGTACGAGGGCTGACGCGGCTCCGGGGGCGGTTCGCCTCCGCAAATCAAAGGCGCCTGGCGTATACGCCAGGCGCCTTTGCATTGCTCAGGTGAACGCGGGGATCAGCCGCCGACGGCCGCCTGCCAGGCGTCGGCGAAGTCGTCGTGGTCCGAGGCGTAGACCGGGACCTGCAGGGACACGGTGCCGCTGGAGGCGAAGTCGACGGTGACGGCTGCGAGATGGCCGGCTCTCAGGTCGGGGTTGCTGACGCTGAGCTCGGGGCCCTCCAACTGCACGCTGCTCTGCGGGGCGAGCTGGGCGGTGAAATCGATCGGCTGCACGTCGCCGAACGACCCGTCCTCGAGCTCCGCCGCATACTCGATGCCGGCGACCTCGGTGCGCTCGGCGGTGGCGATGGTGCCCAGCAGGACGCCCTCGCCGGCGTCGTCGACGACGAACAAGAAGTTGCGCACCTTCTCGAGGCTCGGCAGTTCCGTCTGGGATCCGGCGGCGGGCGGGGACCCCGCGATCCAGCCGGTGGCGGTGCAGCCCGACAGCAGCGCAGCAGATACGATGGCAGCGGCGATCGCCTTGCGGGCGCCGGACTTCCTAGCGGTCATGCGTGAACAACCCTCCGATTGGTGTACGCGCGACATACTAACCAAATCTGCACCGCTTCGTCGCGTCTGTTCAGTGCTGCCTCCGGGAGGGTAGGCGCTGGTCAGTGGGCGAACCTAATCACACCCGCGGCGGACTTGTCCAAAAGGCTCGCCGGGGAAGGTGGTAGAATGTCCGTAGAAAGGGGTCAAAAAGTATGACTTTTTCCATCGGTGAAACTGTGGTCTACCCGAATCATGGGACGGCCGTCATCGAGGACATCGAGAACCGACAGATCAAGGGCGAGGACCGGATGTACTTGGTCCTTCGCATCATTGGTCAGAGTGATCTGGTCGTTCGTGTCCCCGCTGCCAACTTGGATCTGGTGGGGGTGCGCGACGTCGTTGACAAGGAGGGTCTCGAAGAAGTTCGCAAGGTGCTCCAGCTGAAGGACGCCGAGGAGCCCTCCAACTGGTCCCGCCGCTTCAAGGCGAACATGGAGAAGCTGCACTCCGGCGACATCATCAAGGTCTCCGAGGTCGTCCGCGACCTCTGGCGCCGCGACCGCGACAAGGGTCTTTCCGCCGGCGAGAAGCGCATGCTCACGAAAGCGCGCTCCATCCTCGTGGCCGAGCTCGCCCTCGCCAAGGAAGTGGACGACGAGAGGGCCGAAGTGTTGCTGGACGAGATCCTCGCCGCCTAACACCGTGTCCAACAAGACCGCACCGGTCGCCGCCATCGTGGTGGCGGCCGGTTCTGGTTCCCGGCTCGGGTACCCCATCCCCAAGGCCCTGGTGGAAGTCGCCGGGGTCCCGCTCGTGCGCCGCGCCGTCGACTCGCTCGTCGAGGGCGGGGTTTCGCGCGTCGTCGTCGTCGCCCCCGACGGGCATCTGGAGCTCTGCGCCTCCCTGCTGGCCGACGTGGCCGTGCCCGTCGACGTCGTCGTCGGCGGTGCGGAGCGGCAGGACTCCGTCCGCCTCGGTCTCGCCGCGGTGGCGGAGGCCGACGTCGTGCTCGTCCACGACGCCGCTCGCCCGCTCGTGCCGGCGCATGTCGTCGCCGACGTCGTGGAGCGTGTGCGGGGCGGGGCCCGTGCCGTCGTGCCCGTGCTGCCCGTCGTCGACTCGATCCGGGCGGCCGCGGGTGAGGGCAGCCGCGTCGTCGACCGCGCCGGGCTGCGCGCCGTGCAGACGCCCCAGGGCTTCGACGGCGCGCTGCTCCGCGACGCCCACGCGCACGCACTGGCCGCGGAGCTGGTCGTCACCGACGACGCGTCCGCCTGCGAGGCGCTGGGGGAGCCCGTCACCTTCGTCACGGGGCACCGCGAGGCATTGAAGATCACCGACCCGTTCGACCTCCTCGTGGCCGAGGCGATCCTGCGGACGAGGGAGTAGCGAGATGTTGGTGGGTATCGGCACGGACGTGCACCGGTTCGTCGAGGGCGGCGACATGTGGCTCGCTGGCCTCGAGTTCCCGGACGAGTCCGTCGGGCTCGAGGGGCACTCCGACGGCGACGTCGCCTCCCACGCGGCATGCGACGCGCTGCTCTCGGCCGCAGGCCTCGGCGACATGGGCAGCAACTACGGCACCAGCGACCCCGCCTGGGCGGGCGCCAGCGGCGTGAGCTTCCTCGAGGAGACCGCGCGCCGGCTGCGCGCGGCTGGCTTCGAGATCGTCAACGTCGCCGTCCAGATCATCGGCAACCGCCCCCGCTTCGCCGCCCGTCGCGACGAGGGGCAGCGGGTCATGTCGGAGGCGCTCGGGGCGAGGGTCACGCTGTCGGCCACCACCACCGACGGCCTGGGCCTGACGGGGCGTGGTGAGGGCTTAGCCGCGGTCGCCGTGGCGTCGATCACGCAGGGATGAAAAACTAGAGGCTGGATCGTGAAGGAGCGGAAATGAGTGGACCAGGGTATGCGGGCGACGGTGGGCAGCAGCCGGCGAGGCAGGGCCCCGCGGGTTGGCTGATCGGGCTCGTCGTCGTGCTCGGGGTGATCCTGGTGGGACTCCTCGTCTACATCTTCGTGTTCGCCGACGACGACGTCGACTCCGCCGAGCCCACGCAGCCCCCGGCCACCACCCAGCCGGCCGACGAGCAGGACGCGGCAGACGATGCCGCGGAGGACGACGGCGAGGCGGCGGACGAGACGGGCAGCGCCGAAGCCCCGGAGGAGGAAACCACCGGCGGTGACGAGGCGGCCGACTCCGGCGTCGCCGACCTGCAGGCGCCCCCCAACAGCACCGACGAGGGCGGGATCCTCGTCGACGGCGTGGTGCCGTCGGCGGATGTGCCGCACGTGATCATCTACCAGGACTACAGCTGCCCGCCGTGCAAGTTCCGCCACGACGACTTCGCCCCCGTGCTGGCCGAGCTCGTGGAGGAGGGGGAGATCACCGTCGAGTACCGCACGGCGCACTTCCTCGACGCGCGTGACGGCGCCACCGGCGGCTCGATCCGGGCCGCGGTCGCGGCGGCGACGGCCGACACCGTCGGAAGGTTCGCCGACTACCAGGCGGCGATCTACGAGAATCAGGGCTCCGACTACCCGCCGGCGCTGTTGCGCGACGAGATTCCGCAGGAGCTGGGCATCGAGGGTGACGACCTGGCCGCGTTCCAGCAGGCCTACGACGAGGGCACCTACCTCGACTTCGCGTTCGTCGCCCACGAGACGTTCCTGAACAGCGGTGCGAACTCGACGCCCACCTACGTCGTGAACGACATGCGCCTGCTCTTCGGCGATACCGACACGAATGAGGTGTTCATCGAGAACACGCCGGAGTCGTTCCTGGACGCCGTCACCAAGGCGTTCGCGGGCGAGGATGACCGGACGCACGAGCCGCTGGCCGGCTGACACGGCCTTAGCCGTCAGGATTTCCCCCATCGGTGGGGGAAATCCTTACGGCTAACGTGGGTGCTGACCACCCGGGGTGGGAGACTGGCAGCGAACGACGACAGACGTAGTGAGGTTAGACATGAGCGGTCCCGGACACGGCGGCCAGGGTGGGTACCCACCGCCCGGCAACTACGGCGGCGGGCAGCGGCCCCAGCAGTACCCCGGCGGGCAGCAGCCCCCGCAGGGCGGGTACCCGGGGCAGCCCGGACAGCCCGGACAGCAGCAGTGGGGGCAGGGCTACGGCGGCCAGGGCACCCCCGGCGGTCCCGGCGGTCCCGGCGGCTACGGCGGCCCGCCCCCGGAGCCGGAGCAGCGCGGGCCCTCGCCGGTCCTGATCGTCATCATCGTCGTGCTGGCGCTGGCGATCCTCGGGCTGCTGATCTGGTTCTTCGGATTCAGAGGCGACGGCACCACCGCCACCCCCGAGCCGACGGCGACCGCCACCGCCCAGGAGACCGAGGCCCCCGACCCCGAGCCCACGGAGACCGAGCCGGATGAGCCGACGACGGAGCCTGCGGAACCCACCACCGAGCCGGCCGAGCCCACCGACCCCGGCGTCGATCCCAC
>JAAYZP010000336.1 GCA_012514785.1 Propionibacterium sp.
ATCTCGAGGAAGAGGTCGGTGCCCTCACGGGTACGCTCGCCGACCCCGGCGAATACCGACGTACCGGAGAACTCACGGGCGATACGGGTGATCATCTCCTGGATGAGAACCGTCTTGCCGACGCCGGCGCCGCCGAACAGGCCGATCTTGCCGCCCTTGACGTACGGGGCGAGCAGGTCGATGACCTTGATGCCGGTCTCCAGCATCTCGGTCCGCGACTCCAGTTGGTCGAACGCCGGGGCCTTGCGGTGGATGCCCCACCGCTCGTTGATCTCCAGCGACGCGGTCGGGGCGTCCAGCGCCTCGCCGAGGGCGTTCCACACGTGGCCCTTGGTGATGTCGCCGACCGGCACCGAGATGGGGCCGCCGGTGTCGCGCACCTCGGCACCACGGCGCATGCCGTCGGTGGGCTTCAGCGCAATCGCGCGCACGATGTGGTCGCCCACGTGGAGCGCCACCTCGAGCGTGATCGTCTGCTTCGATCCCATAACCTCGGTGTCCACCTGGAGTGCGGTACCGATCTCGGGAAGCTGATCAGCCGCGAACTCGACGTCCACCACGGGACCGATCACACGAGCGACACGCCCGACGGCTGTGGACTGTTCAGTAGTTGCAGTCATTTCCTACCTCATTGATTTCAGGCTGATTCGGACAGCGCCGAGGCGCCGCCCACGATTTCTGTGATTTCCTGCGTGATTTCCGCCTGACGCGCCTGGTTGGCCTGGCGCGTCAGATCGTCGATCAACGACGAGGCGTTGTCGGTCGCGGCCTTCATCGCCTGCTGTCGGCTGGCCAGTTCGGAGGCGCTCGACTGCAGCAACGCAGTGTGGATCCGGTTGGTGACGAAGAGCGGCAGCAGCGCGTCGAGCACGGTCTTCGCATCGGGCTCGAACTCGTAGAACAGCGTGCTGTCGTCGGCGGGCGACCTCGTCGGCGGGACGTTCTCCGTCGCGTCCTCGACGACCAGCGGCAGCAGCCGCGTGGCGCGAGGCTGCTGCGTGAGCATGGATACGAAGCGGGTCCCCACCATGTGGATCTCGTCGACGCCGCCCTCTTCCGTCGGCGTGAGGAACCGCTTCAGCAGCTCGTCCGCGATCACCTTCGCGTCGCGTGCCTTGGGTGAATCGGTGAAGCCGGTCCAGCTCTGCACGATCTCGTTGCCGCGGAACTCGTGGTAGCCCACGCCCTTGTTGCCGGTGATGAAGAGGTCGACCTCCTGGCCTTCCTCGTCCATCAGGTGCGTCCGCACCTGTTCGCCGAGCTTGATGGCGTTGGCCGAGTAGGCGCCCGCCAGGCCGCGGTCGCTCGTCATCAGCAGGACCGCGGAGCGCTGGGGCTTCTCGGTCTCCACCAGCAACGGGTGTTCGAGGTCGGCGGCGGAGGCCAGCATCGACACCGCGCGGGTCAGTTCGCGCGTGTACGGCACCGCCGCCTTCGCCGCCTGCTGCGCCTTCACGATCCGCGACGAAGCGATGAGCTCCATCGCGCGCGTGATCTTCTTGGTGGCCGAGACCGACTGGCGTCGCTCCCTAAGCTCCCTCAGGCTGCTACTCATCAGCTACTCAACCCCGCTTCTGGCGGACGATCGTCTCCTGATCGATCTCGGTCTCGTCGATCGCGTCCACGTCATCGCTGGTGCCGAACAGGACGTCGCCCTCGCCGGTGCGGAAGGTGGGCTTGAAGTCGCCGAGCGCCTTCACCGTCGCTTCCTTGTCCTCGTCCGAGAACACCTTGTTCGTTGCGATGTTCTGCAGCACCGAGGTGTTGTGGCGGAGGTGGTCCAGGAACTCCTGCTCGAAGCGGAGCACGTCGGTGACCGGCACGTCGTCCAGGTGGCCCTGCAGGCCGGTCCAGACGCTGAGCACCTGATCCTCAATGGCGTACGGCGAGTACTGGCCCTGCTTCAGGAGCTCCGTCAACCGCGCGCCACGGTCGAGCTGGCGACGCGACGTCGGGTCCAGGTCGGAGGCGAACATGGCGAACGCCTGCATGTCGCGGTACTGGGCCAGGTTCATCTTCAGCGAACCGGACTCGTTCTTCATCGCCTTGATCTGCGCGGCGCCACCGACGCGGGACACCGAGATGCCGACGTCGATAGCTGGGCGCTGGTTGGCGTTGAAGAGGTCCGACTGCAGGAAGATCTGACCGTCGGTGATCGAGATCACGTTGGTCGGGATGTAGGCCGAGACGTCGTTGGCCTTGGTCTCGATGATCGGCAGCCCGGTCATCGAGCCGCCGCCCAGCTCGTCGGAGAGCTTGGCGCAACGCTCCAGCAGCCGGGAGTGTAGGTAGAACACGTCACCGGGGTACGCCTCGCGGCCCGGGGGACGACGCAGCAGCAGCGACATGGCGCGGTACGCCTCGGCCTGCTTGGTGAGGTCGTCGAAGACGATGAGGACGTGCTTGCCCTGGTACATCCAGTGCTGGCCGATGGCCGAGCCGGCGTACGGGGCGATGTACTTGAAGCCCGCGGGGTCGGAGGCCGGGGCGTGCACGATGGTGGTGTACTCCATCGCTCCCGCCTTCTCCAGCGTGCTCTTCACCTCGGCGACGGTGGAACCCTTCTGGCCGATCGCGACGTAGATGCAGCGCACCTGCTGCTTCGCGTCCCCGGAGTCCCAGTTGGCCTTCTGGTTGATGATCGCGTCGATCGCGATCGCGGTCTTGCCCGTCTTGCGGTCGCCGATGATCAGCTGACGCTGCCCACGGCCGATCGGGATCATCGCGTCGATGGCCTTGAGCCCGGTCTGCAGCGGTTCGCGGACCTCCTGGCGGTCCATCACGCCGGCGGCCTGCAGCTCGAGTGCGCGGCGGTCCTCGATGTCGGCGATCTCCCCGAGGCCGTCGATCGGGTTGCCCATCGCATCCACGACGCGACCGAGGTAGCCCTCGCCCACCGGGACGGAGAGCACGTCGCCGGTGCCGTGCACGACGGAGCCCTCGTCGATGCCTTCGGAGTCGCCCAGCACGACGACGCCGATCTCGCGCTCGTCCAGGTTCTGGGCGATGCCCAGCGTCCCGTTCTCGAAGAGGAGCAGTTCGTTGGCCATCGCCGACGGCAGGCCTTCGACTCGCGCAATACCGTCGCCCGACGTGATAACCCGGCCAACCTCAGTCTTGCTGGCGCCTTCCGGCTTGTACGCCGACACGAAGTCGTTCAGCGCACTGCGGATCTCGTCTGGACTGATGGTCAGTTCAGCCATTGGGTCCTACTTTCGCGTTAAGAGTTGATGAGCTGTCGGCGTACATCCTCGAGCCGAGCAGCAACAGTTGATTCGTACACATCGTG
>JAAYZP010000337.1 GCA_012514785.1 Propionibacterium sp.
CAGCCCGAAGGACATCCCCGTGAGCCCGCTGAGGAGGGCGACGCCGAGCAGGAGCCAGGTGGGGCCCTCGACCGTCACCCCCATCGGGCCGAGGATGGTCAGCCCGAGCAGCGTGGCCTGCACGATACTGAGGAGCCCGAACACGGCCGCGTAGGAAGCGATCAGGTTCCACCGGCTGAGCGGGGTGGTCAGCAGCCGCTCCAGGGTGCCGGAGCTGCGCTCGCGCAGCATAGTGACCGAGGTGACGATGAACATCAGCGTCATCGGCAGCACGCTGAGCAGCGCGGGCCCGACCGAGTCGAACACCGGCCGCGCACCCTGCGGCACCGGCACGTCGACGAAGACGAAGTACAGCAGGGTCAGAAGCACCAGCGGCATGAGCAGCACGATGCCGACGGTGCGGGGGTCCGCCCGGAGCTGTGCGGCGATGCGTCGGGCGGTGGCGAGCGCGGTCATGCCGCCTCCTTCCCGCGGATGAGCGCCAGGAAAGCCGCCTCGGGGGTGCGGGTTCCGGTGCGTTCCTGCAGGTCGTGAATGGGGGCGTGGGCCAGGAAGAGGCCTTTGCGCATGAGCAACACGTCGTCGCACCGGACGGCCTCGTCCATCACATGGCTGGAGACGAGCAGCGTCGTGCCGCCGGCGGCGAGGGCGTGGAAGTAGTCCCACAGCGACTCGCGGGTCAACGGGTCGAGGCCGACGGTGGGCTCGTCGAGGACGAGGAGCTCGGGGTCGCCGACGAGCGCACAGGCGAGCGACACGCGGCTGGCCTGCCCGCCGGAGAGGGTGTCGACGGGGCGGTCCGCGTAGGCGGTGAGCTCCACGGCTTCGATCACGCGGTCGACGTCGCCCGGCGCCCCGGCGAGGCTCGCGAAGTAGGCGACGTTGGCGTGCACCGAGATGTCCCGGTAGATGCTCAGGTTCTGGCTCGTGTATGCCACGCGACGACGCAGCTCCGCCGCACCCGCGGGCCGGCCGAGCACGGTCAGCATGCCCGAGGTGATGCGCTGCACCCCGACGATGGCGCGCATGAGCGTCGTCTTGCCGCACCCCGACGGGCCGAGCAGCCCGGTAACCGTGCCTGGGGCGAGCGCGAAGTCGATGCCGTGCAGGACGGGGGTCTTGCCGCGGTGGACGACGAGGTGGTCGGCCGTCACGGCTGGTTCCTCAAGCGGTGAATTCACCATGCGATGAATTCTAGTGGGCGGGGGCCCACCGTGGGAGGGGAAAGTGGTCCCTGCCGGGGAGGTACTTTCGCATCAGGTGACCTGGGCCTGCTGCTCAATAGCGTTTCACCGGGCATAGGCATTAGATGGTTGAGCTCCCGGCGCGACGGAGGAGCTCCGGGAGGGTCGAAACCACCCCGGACGTAGGCAGGGACTGGATTCCAGCGACTGTTGAAGTTGGTTTCGACCATCGCCAGCTCCTTCGTCGCGGGCGAGCTCAACCAGCGAAAGCCTCGAACGCGGCAGCATCGCCGCACAGCTTGCCAGTGCCGAGTGCGGCATGGAGAGGTACTTTCGCATCAGTTTGCAGGTGCCCGGGCCGGGCACCGACGCGCGCCTGCGGGGCGCGCGTCAGCCGAACAGCCGGGACACCGCGAAAGCCACGAGCGGTAGGCACAGCAGCGCGCTCACGACGACGTTGAGCACCAGGTGGTCCCGCAGGATCGCCATGAACTCGCGCACCGTGGCGCTCGGCCAGTAGTAACGAGCCGTGGGCGCGCCCAGGCAGTAGCCGGGCACCCCGGCCCGCCGCATGAGCAGTGCTGCCCGGAACGCGTGGAAGTTGTTCGTGGTGACCGCCACCCGGCCGTCGACGTCGCGAGCGCGCAGCACGGCCTTGGAGAACTCCAGGTTCTCCTCCGTGTTGGTGGACCGGTCCTCGAGCACGACGTGC
>JAAYZP010000338.1 GCA_012514785.1 Propionibacterium sp.
AACCAGACGACGCCGCGGCCCGCACCCTTGGCGGGGGCGGAGGGCGTCGTCGGCGCGGCCGGGGAGTCCTCGGCGCCGAGGCCGTCGGTCCCGACGGCGACCGTCACCTTGGACTTCACGGCCTGTTTGGCGAACACGAATGCGGCCACGTAGCCGACGAACGCGAAGGTGATCAGCACCGTCGTGGCGATCAGCAGGAGCTGTGCAGTCTCGATCATGTCTGGTCTGCCTTTCCTTCACTCTCACGGCCGACGGCCGTGGAAATGGATTCTGCGAGGTCGTTGAAGGTGCGGGTGCGCACCGAGTCGGGTTTGTCGGTGGTGGCCATGCGGATGCGGGAGCCGTGCTCCGTCTCGTCCACCTTGAGCCACTGGCGGCGGTGTTTGAGGGTCATCGTGACGATCATGCCGACGATGAGGAAGGCGCAGCCGATCCACAGCACCACCGCGCCGGGGTCCTTCTTCACGATCATGCTCGTGTACTTCTGCTCGCGCTCGAACGTGAGCGTGAACCCACCGATCGTGGCCGGCTGGTTCGGCTGCACCGTCGCGGCGCCGATCGGCTCGCTGGTGTCCTCCGGGTACAGCTCGAAGCGCACCTGGCCGGCACCGAGTCCGGGGGTCGCGCCGCCGGATGCGTTGGTGATCGCGAAGATCTCCACGCCGTCGATGACTTCGACGCCGTAGGTCCGGGTGTCGTCCGGGGTGGTGTAGACCAGAGGGATGCCGCCGTCGAACAGCGTCGCGCCGGCGTCGTCCTGGATGTGCACCATCGCGGAGACGCCGAAGCTTGCCTGGTGGAAGTAGACGCCGTCGAGGATCAACGGCGTGTTGACGCGCACCTCCTGGCGCGCCAGCTCCTCCCCCGCCATGTCGGTGACCCGCAGGTCCGCGACGTAGTCGATGGGTGTGCCGGTGGCCTCGTCGTAGGTGTCGGTGAAGGAGACCGCCTCGGCGACGAAGCCCGTCCCCATCCCGACCTCCTCCGGCACCCCGATCGTCATGTCGAAGGTGTCGTTGCGGAACCCGGCGACGGAGCTGACGAGGAACGCGGCCATGATGATGACGTAGCCGGCGTGCGAGGCGGCCGTGCCGAACGGGGCCCAGTGGAACCGGTCGGAGTAGACCGTCTCCCCGGAGGGGTCGTCGATCACGCGGTAGCGGTCCTTGCCGATCGCCTCGCGCACCTTCGCCAGCGTCTCCTCGCGCGGAAGCGGGGAGTCGACCGTCGCGCTCAGCTTCGCGTGGTTGAGGAAGCTGTCGCGCACGTTGGTGCGCGGGCGGTAGGCCTGCCGGTGGATGTTCGGCAGCCGGTGGGTGGTGCAGGCGATGATCGAGACCGCCAGCGCGATCGTCACCGTCAGGAAAATCGGCGACGAGAAGATCCGGAACAGGCCGACGAAATCGGCGATGTCCGTCCAGCCGCCGTAGAAGGGGCGCATCTCGTCCAGCCACATGGCTTTCGCCACCGGATCGGCGAGCACCGCGGAGGACATCTGGCGGGTGAGTGCACCGATGAGTCCGAGGAGGCCTGTGGCGAAGATGAGGAAGAGCCCCACCTTCTTGTTGTAGAAGAATGCGTAGATCTTGTTGAATATTTTCCGCGGGGACACCGTGACGGGCGTATCAAGACCGTCCACGGGTTCCTGCAGCTGAGGTCCTTGCTTCAGCATGGGGGATCAACCTCCGGATATGCCGTCGATGTGGGTCTGCGCAGTCTGCGCGAGTGACGAGTCGGGAGCGACCTCCACGAGCGTCTCCCACATCTCGATGGCTTTGTCCTTGTCAGATGGTTCCTTACCCAGGTAGGCGAATCCCAGGTTGAAGTAGGGCTCGGGCAGCGCGGGATCGGCCTCGACGGCGCGGAGCCAGGTCTGCTCCGCGGCGTCGACGTCTCCCAGGTTGAACTCGATCACGCCGAGTGCGAGCAGGCTGTCGACGTCGGCCGGCACCTGCTCGATCACCATCTCGTGGTACTCGGCGGCCTTGTCCCACAGACCCGCGTCGTTGTGCATCGCGGCGAGTTCGCGCTTGGCGCTGAGGTCCGTCGGGTCCTTCTCCAACTGGGCCTCGAGCTCCGTCACGCGCACCGCGTCGAGGGTGTCGAAGGACGTCATCCCTTCGTAGCCACTCATGTCCCCGTGGGGAGCCTCCGCCACCTCGGGGGTGGCGTCGGGCTGTCCCCACTGCTGGACGAGTAGCACGATGGCTGCGGCGAGCAGGGCGACGAGCACCTTGTTGATGCCACGCGCCGTCGACGTCTTCTCCACCTTCGCGCTCTTCGCGGGTCCGTCGGTCATATCAGTTCTGTCCGCTCGCCGATACCGGGCCGGTGTCCACGCCGAGGAGCGCGAGCTGGCCCTTGCGGGCGAA
>JAAYZP010000339.1 GCA_012514785.1 Propionibacterium sp.
ATCGACGACGTCATGGCCGCGCGCGAGGCCAATGTCCACATCGGGGGAGATCAGCTGTTTCGCGACGTTGTCGTTGGAGTACCCGCTGAGGTCGACGGAGTGAGAGAGGCCACGGTGACTTCCTGCTTCGACCCCACGCATCAGCTCGTAGTCGATTCTACGACCAACGAACCGTATGAAGATGCTCGCGCAGAGACTTTCGTAGCCCATGACCGGCTGGAGCAGGGGCCCGACTTGCAGTGGCGGGTGGCCGAGCATCGCACGGAGGATGTCCGATGCTAGTGTTGCGTGTCGTTAGTTCCTAAATGGTTGATGGTTTGAGAGAATTGGTTCATGGCGAATTCTCCAGCCCCCGCATTGCTGCTCTCCGACGACGACGCTGCCGAATTGCGGCGCTGGACACGGGCAACCACCGCTCGGGCCGGGTTGGTGAAGCGAGCCCGGATCGTGCTGCTCGCTTCTCAAGGCGTCGCGAACACGCGGATCGCGGAACAGGTCGATGCGTCGGTGGTGACGGTACTGAAGTGGCGCTCCCGCTACGAAGAAGCCGGCCTGGCCGGCCTGGAGGACGCTGCGCGTTCCGGACGGCCGCGACACTTGGATCACGCCGCGATCGTCGCGGCCACGCTGAGCGCACCGCCGAAGAAGTACGGCGTGACGCACTGGTCCTCACGACTCCTGGGCACCCACTTGAAGATCGGTAACGCCACGGTGGCCAGGGCGTGGCGGGAGTACGGGGTGCAGCCATGGCGTTCGGGCACCTTCAAGTTCTCCACCGACCCCGAACTGGTCGGCAAGGTCACCGACGTCGTCGGCCTCTATCTCGCGCCGCCGGAGAACGCGATCGTGTTGTGCGTGGACGAGAAATCACAGATCCAGGCGCTGGATCGCACAGCGCCGATGCTGCCGATGCGCATCGGCGACACCGAGAAACACACCCACGACTACAAGCGCCACGGCACCACGACCCTGTTCGCCGCGCTCGAGATCGCCACCGGACACGTCACCGCGGCGCTGAAGCCCCGGCACCGTCGGCAGGAGTTCCTCGCCTTCCTGCGACAACTCAACCGCGCCTACCCCGACCAGGACCTCCACCTGGTGATGGACAACTACGCCACCCACAAGACCCCGGAGGTGAAGACCTGGCTCGCGCAGCATCCCCGATTCCAGGTGCACTTCACCCCGACCTCCGGGTCCTGGCTGAACCTGGTCGAGGTCTGGTTCGGGATCATCGACAAACAAGCCATCAGGCGTGGCGTGTTCACCAGCGTGAAAGACCTCAACGCGAAAGTCCGGCAATTCATCACCGGCTGGAACAACCGAAAACACCCCTTCGTCTGGACCAAGACCCCCGAACAAATCCTCGCCAAAGCCAACCCAAAACGAACTTCAGAAACGCGACACTAGTCGGCGACTTCGGTGATCGCCGCATCCGCGAAGAGCGAGCGCGGGTTCTGACGGAACCCGTTGCGCGTATACATCGCGGGTGATCCTGCGGTGGTATGGACCGTGACGTGCTCGGCCCCCATCTCGGTGGCGGCGTCGAGCACGGCGCGCACCAGGCGCCCGCCGATGCCCCGGTTGCGGTACTCGGGCATCACGTAGCAGGACTGCAGGTCACCCGACCAGCGGTCGAACCCTTTCGTTGACGCCACCCGCTCCGCCTTGGCGAGCCACGCCATGCCGACGACGTCGCCCTTCGCCGTCACGGCTGCGAACGGGATGTGGGTGGCGGAGCGGTCGCGAGCCCAGGCGGCTGCCCCGTCGACGAACGTGGCCTCGTCCATCTCCGGCGTCTGCTGTCTGTCGACGACGGTCCAGTTCCAGCGCAGTCGGACTACGCGCTCCAGCTCTTCGTCCCGTGCGCGGCGGACGGTGATGTCCTGATTCGAGGTCATGACGACAGGCTAGATCACGCGTGGCACTCGGCAGCTTTCAGGTGAGGGGCCATGCTCTCCGGCAGGATGGATTCCATGAGCTTCCACGTCCATCCCCTCGCCACCACACCCGGCCGGCGCGCGCCCGTCTTCGCCCGCAACGGCGCGGTGGTGACCAGCCAACCTCTGGCCGCCCAGGCCGGACTCTCGGTACTGCGCGCCGGCGGCAACGCCGTCGACGCCGCCATCGCCACGGCCGCGGCGCTCACCGTCGTCGAACCCTGCAGCAACGGCATCGGCTCCGACGCGTTCGCACTCGTCTGGGACGACGGGAAGCTGCACGGCCTCAACGGTTCCGGACGCGCACCGGGCGCGATTTCCGCAGCGGCGCTGCGGGATGCCGGGCTGCGCGCGATGCCGCTGAGCGGCTGGGGTTCCGTCACCGTGCCCGGCGCGGTCGGCGCGTGGGCCGACCTGCACGAGCGCTTCGGCCGACTCCCCTTCGCCGACGTCATCGAGCCGGCCGCGCGGCTGGCCGAGGAGGGCTTCGCGCTCTCCCCCATCGTCTCCGACGCTTGGGGTCGCGGCGTGCGCAACATGGCCGACGGCCCCGGCGACCCCGCCATCGCGGGCTTCCTCCCCCACTTCGCGCCCGACGGCGGACCCATCGGCGTGGGCGGCCTGTGGCGCTCCGACGACACCGCCGCCACCCTGCGCGCCATCGCCTCCAGCGCGGGCCGCGACTTCTACGTCGGCGACCTTGCCGAGCGCATCGTCGCGTTCTCCGAGGCCACCGGCGGCAACCTCACCGCTGAGGATCTCGCGTCGCACCGCTCCGAGTGGGTCGCTCCGATCTCCGCGCGCTACCGCGACCACGACGTCTGGGAGATCCCACCGAACGGCCAAGGCATCGCCGCGCTCATCGCCCTACGCATCCTCGACGGCTTCGACCCGGCCGACGTCGCACCCTTCGGCCGGGCGGGTGGACCCGTCGACCCCACCGCGCCACCGAACCCCGCTGCCTGGCACCGCGCCGTCGAGGCGATGAAGCTCGCGCTGGCGGACACGCACGCGCTCGTCGCGGACCCGGCCATAGTCGACGTACCCGTGGAGGAGCTGCTGGCAGAGCTGCACATCGCCGCGCGCCGGGCGCGGATCGGGGACCGTGCGCACGCCCCCGTCGCCGTGGATCCCCGCAGCAGCGACACCGTCTACCTCGCCACGGCCGACGGCGAGGGCCAGATGGTGAGCTTCATCCAGTCCAACTTCTGGGGCTTCGGTTCCGGCGTCGTCGTTCCCGGCACCGGGATCGCGCTCCAGAGCCGGGGATCCGGATTCTCGCTCGAGCCCGGGCACCCCAACGAACTCGCCCCCGGCAAGCGTCCCTTCCACACGATCATCCCGGGCTTCCTCACCCGGGGCGGCCAGCCTGTCGGCCCCTTCGGCGTCATGGGCGGGCACATGCAGGCGCAGGGACACGTGCAGGTGGTGCTGGACACCGTCGACCTCCGCGACGATCCCCAGACCGCGCTGGGACGCCCGCGCTGGTTCTGGAACGCGCAGGCGGATCGCGTCGAGGTGGAGCGCACGGCCGGCGACCAGATCCTGACCGACCTCGACGCACGCGGTCACACCGTCCGCGTCGCCGAGCACGCCGGTGCGCTCGGCCGGGGCCAGGCGATCTGGCGGATGGACAACGGCGCGCTGGCCGCCG
>JAAYZP010000340.1 GCA_012514785.1 Propionibacterium sp.
CGGCGGTTCTGGTCCTCGAGTTCCTGCTCGAGCACCCCCAGGGCGCCCTCCTTGGCCTCGCGGCTCTGCCGGAGCGTCCAGGTCTGGAACACCCGCGCCACCATGTTGGCGGTGCGTGCCGCCATGTTGGCCGCCTCGCCGTCCGGCTTCTCCGGCTTGTCGAACTTCATCGTGACGGAGATGAGGTCCGTGTCGCGGTGGATGTTCAGCAGCATCTTGCTGCGGACCAGGTTCACGGTGCGGTCGAAGCTCGCCGCGGTGCTCAGCCGCTCCCAGTAGCCGTAGGCGCGACCCAGCTCCTCGTTCAGGTTCAGCTCCCGGACGACCTCCTCCATGATCGGCACGGAGCGGATGATCTCGAACTGAGTGCGCAGGAAGTAGGGGTCGTACCCACGGAACGAGGGCGCGAACACGTCGATGTCCGTGCGCTCGCGCTGCACCTGGATCAGCGCCGTGGCGGAATACACCCTGGGCATGGCGCGCGTGATGACGATGCCGGCCAGGATCATCAGCAGGGCCACCGCAATCACGATCTCCTTGCGGGCGTACAGGATCTGCCAGTAATCCAGCAAGTGGACGGATTCGTTGTTTTCGGTGTTCATGCGGGGGGGTCCTTGCAACGGCAACACCCGGCGACCTCTCCACGGAGGTTCACCGGGTGCTGGCGGACGGTCTCCTCATCCTCGGCAAACGGGGGCCTTCCCTCAGAAGCGATAGCTGGCGCGGGCCCCGACGATGTTTGCCGAGTAGGAATCGGAAACCTCGGAATCGACGTCCTCGAACGAGTAGTACCCGGAGAGGGTCAGCTTCTCGTTCCAGCGGAAGTTCAGGCCGACGCGCAGGAACAGATCGTTGCGGGTGCCGTCGCGTCCGCCGCTCGGCTTCTCGGCGGCCTCGCTGCGGAAGGATCCGTCGGGGGTGGTGGGATGGGTGTACTGCTCCTCGTACTCGGAGGAGCGGTATTCCGCACGGCAGGTGCTCGTCAAGCGCGCCGTGTGGTGGTAGGCCAGCGAGGCGTAGACCGCTCGCAGCTCCTGGTCGACGTAGGGATAGTCGTAGCCCTCCTGGACGGTCAGGCGGCCGCCCAGGATGAGCTGGGCGCGCCGGAAGGGCTCGTAGCGCAGCTCCACCTGGGCGTCGGTCGGATATTCGCGGTCGTCGATGTCGTCGTTCTCGTAGCGCACGTACTGGTAGCCGTAGCGGCCGGTCAGGGTGGCGCCTTCGCTTAACCGGTAGCTGGCGGAGAGGCCCACCGACGTCCAGTCCAGCCCCATCGGCATCTCCTCGCCGGACTCCAGCAGCACGTCCGACTCCCGGTCGAACAGGTTGTGGCTGGCGAAGAGCCCGTAGCTCAGGAACGGCGTCTGCTGGTAGGAAAGCCCCAGCGACACGCCCACCTCGTCCTCGTCCCCGCGCCGGGCGATCTCCTCCTCGTCGTAGCGTCGGATGCGCCAGGAGCCGTCCAGCGTCGAGAAGACGCGCTGCCGCAGGCGGTACCGGAGGCCGGCGCGGGCCTCGTTCTCGAAGTGGCTGTTGGACGTGCGCAGGCGCCGGTCCGTGTCCTCCGGAAAATC
>JAAYZP010000341.1 GCA_012514785.1 Propionibacterium sp.
CGAACCGTCGTGGAGGGCGTCGGCGACGATCCAGAACCGGCTCGCGAGCTCCCGGGCGAACCGCAAGGAAGCGGAGGCGGTGGCGGTGGTGCTGCGCGGCGTGTTACGGGCCCGGTGGACCACTCGGTCCGCGCCCCCGAACTGGGCCTCGGCGAGCAACTGGAGCCGCGCCCCGGCCAGCTGCGCTTCGGTTTCCTCCAGGCAGGCGAGTAGTGCGTCGATCTCGGTGACGTCGTCGTCGGTGGAGACCCGAAGAGCGCGCGCACGATCACCAACGGCCCTCGCCGCGAGCCGCAGATCCTGCACAACTTCGCTCATACCTAGAAGTCTGTCAGGCACCTCTGACAGCCTTTTTCGGGCCGACACGCCGACCCGCAAAGTCGTATGTAACGATTCGGTAACTCCCGTTCCTTCAGGGGCACCATGGGCTGAAAGTGCGCCCACAGCATGCCCGCGGGACGTAGTCTCTGGGCAACAGGAACTAATTAGTCCGCCTAACGGAGGTTGCCATGCTCCCGAACTTCTCCCGCCGCACGCTGCTCGGCGGCCTCGGCGCAGTCTCTCTCGGAGGCATGGTTGCGTGCGCCGGTGACGACGACGCCTCGCCCGGGCTGAGTGAGCTCACCTACCAGCTCTCCTGGCTGCACTCCGTCCAGTTCGGCGGCACCTACCTCGCCAAGGACCGAGGCATCTTCGAGGAGCTCGGCCTCGACGTGCAGCTCGCGCCCGGCGGGCCCAACGTCGCCGGCGACGCCAACACCGTGAGCGGATCGTCGCTGATGAACATCTCCGTGGCCGACAACATCGCCCGCGCCAACGCCGAGGGCGCCGACCTCGTCATCATCGGCGCCCAGTACCAGAAGAGCCCTCCCACGATCCTCTCGCTCGCGGACGCGCCGCTCACCGTCCCCGAGGACATGGTCGGCAAGAAGATCGGGGTGGCCAGCGCGAACGTGCCCATGCTGTCGGCGTTCCTCGGCATCAACGGCATCGACGAGGCCGCCGTCGAGTTCGTGCCCAGCCAGTACGACCCGGCCATCCTCACCTCCGGGCAGGTCGACGGGCTGTACTGCTTCTACAACGACCTCCCCGTCTCGCTCGCCGTGCAGGGGATCGAGGGCGCGACGCTGCTGCTCGCCGACTTCGACTACAACCCCATGAGCCAGACGTACGCCGTCCTGCGCTCCAGCTTGGAGGACGAGGCGACGCGCGACCAGATCGTGCGTCTCGTCCGCGGCGACGCACGCGGCTGGCAGCGCTACCGCGAGGACCCCGAGGCGGCGGCCGAGCTCACCGTCGAGATGTACCCGGATGCCGGCCTCGACATCGAGGCCCAGCGGATCCAGGCCGAGATCCAGCTGGACATCATGTTTTCGGACACCACGGATACGCACGGCTTCGCGTGGTTCACCGACGAGCAGATCCAGGAGAATCTGGCGCTCTTCGAGGTGCTCGGCGTCGAGGGCGGTACGGAGGCGATGTGGGACCGCTCGATCCTCGAAGAGGTGTATTCGGACGGGCCGACGGCGTGAGCGCGGCGAGCGTGCCGGCCCCCGCCCCGGCGGTGGAGCTGCGCGGCGTGGGGAAGACCTTCCGCACGGGCGCCGAGCCCCTCACTGTGCTGGAACCGCTCGACCTCACGCTGGCCCCGGGGTCCGTCACCGCGCTGGTGGGGCCGTCGGGCTGCGGCAAGTCCACCCTGCTGCGCATCGTCGCGGGCCTGGAGGAGCCGGACGAGGGCGGCGTCGTCGGCATCGGCGGCGACGATCCGCTCACGGTGCGACGTCGGGGCGAGCTGGCGATCGCGTTCCAGGACCCATCCCTGCTGCCGTGGCGGACCGCGGCCAGCAACGTCGCGCTCGCGAGCAAGCTCGCCGGACGCCCGGTCGACGTTACCCGCGTGCGGGAGCTGCTCGCCATGGTGGGGCTCGCAGGCTTTGAGGACGCCCGTCCCGCCGAGCTCTCCGGCGGCATGCGGCAGCGCGCCGCGATCGCGCGCTGCCTCATCACCGAGCCCCGGCTCCTGCTGCTCGACGAGCCCTTCGGCGCCGTCGACGAGCTCACCCGGCGTCGGCTGAACATCGAGCTCCCGCCGCTCTGGTCGGGCGCCACCACGACGACGCTGCTCGTCACCCATTCGGTCCCGGAGGCGGTGCTGCTGGCCGACCGCGTGCTGGTGATGTCGCCGCGGCCGGGGTCAATCGTCGCCGACCTTGACGTCGACATCCCGCGCCCGCGTCGGATGGAGCACCTCCACACGCGCCGCTTCGGGGCGCTCGTCGACGAGATCGGCGTGCTGCTGGGCGTCGACCAGTTCATCGGTGGTCAGGACTGAGCGTGCGGGGACTTCGCGTCGCGCTCGGCTGGGCGCTCGTCATCGGCCTGTGGGAGTGGCTCGGGCGCACCCTGCTCGCCGGCACCCACCTGATCGGCGTCCCCTCCGGCATCGTGGTGAAGATCGTCGAGAACGCGGAACTGTACGGGCGCGCGCTGTGGTTCACCACCCGCGAGGCCGGGCTCGGCTACCTCTACGGCAACCTCGCCGCCGTGCTCCTCGCACTCGTCGTCGTGCTCCTGCCCGGCCTCGAGCGCATGGTGCTGCGCCTCGCGCTCGTGGTGTACTGCCTGCCACTGGTGGCGCTCGGCCCCCTGCTCCGCCTCGTCTACGGGTTCGGCGACGGGCCCCAGATCACGCTGGCCGCGCTCGCCGTGTTCTACCTCACGCTCGTGCCGCTGCTGGTCGGTCTCCGCGCGCTGCCGCGCTCCTGGCTCGACCTCACCGCCACCTACGGACGCGGGCGCTGGACCACGTTCGTCGTCGTCCGAGCCCGCGCCGCGCTGCCGTACCTCATGGCCGGCCTGCAGGCGACGGTGCCCGCCGCCTTCCTGGGTGCGCTCGTCGGGGAGTTCACGGGCGCGGAGCGCGGGCTGGGCGTGCTGTCGATCCTCGCCATGCGCAGCCTGGACACCGACGGTCTCTGGGGGTTGATGCTGCTCAGCGCACTGGTGTCGTTGGCCGGGTACCTGGTCGTCGCCGGGGTCGCCCGACGGGTCACGCCGGAACAGCCGTCGGTGCTGCTCGCGCCGCCGTCGTCGGGGCGGGCGCGCGCTGGGTGGGGACGTCGGCTTCGCGCGGTGGCCGCGGTGGTGCTGACGGCGGCGATGGTCGTCGGGGCGTGGTACGGGCTGTTCGCGCTCCTCGGGCTGGACCCCTACTTCGCCAAGCGCCCGCACGACGTGTGGGCCTGGCTGGTCACGTCCCCGGACGCCGCGGCCAACCTCGGCGAGTTGCTGGGCGCGGCCGGGGAGACCGCGGCCGTCGCGCTCCCGGGCTACTTCGCGGGCCTGGCGATGGGCGTCGTGCTGGCGGCGGCGTTCACGCTGTCGGAGCCGGTGCGCCGGGCGCTGACGCCGGTGGCGGTGGCGCTCAGGTGCGTGCCGATCATCGCGATCGCGCCCCTGCTCGTCGGGGCGTTGGGGCGGGGCGCGTTCGGCACGGCGGTGGTGGTGGCGATCATGACGTTCTTCCCGACGCTCGTCTCCTGCCTCTACGGCCTCCGGCAGCTGCCGGGGCAGGTGGCCGACGTGTTCGCCACCTACGCCACACCGTCGACGACGGTGCTCACGCTCGGGCGCCTGCCCGCCATGGCGCCCGCGTTCTTCGCCGCCGCGCGCATCGCCGCGCCCACCGCGGTGCTGGCCGCCACCGTCGCCGAGTGGCTCGCCACCGGCACCGGGCTCGGCAACATGATGGCCGTCGCCGCCGCCACCAGCCGCTACACGTCGCTGTGGGCCACCGTCGTGGTGGTCACGCTGATCGCGCTGGTGGCGTAAGTGGCGGTGGAGGTGGTCGAGAAGCGGGTGCTGGCGGTGGTCGCGCCCGAGCAGGCGCGCTGGTGATCAGCGGCTGTGGCGTCCGCGGTAGGAGCTGGGGCTGAGTCCGAGTACCGTGCGGAAGTCGGTGGCGAGGTGGGCCTGGTCGGCGTAGCCGAGGCCGGCCGCGATGGCGGCGATGGTGAGCGTCGGGTCCTCGCGCAGCCGCTGGGCGGCCTCCTGCAGGCGGTAGCGGCGGATCATGGCGAGCGGCGGGACGCCGACGTGGCTGCGGGCCAGCCGCTGGACGGTGCGTACCGTGACCCCGAGGCGCTCGGCCACGTGCTCGACGCGGACGATTCCCCGATCTGTGGAGATGAGGTCCTCCATGGCGTTGGCAAGCCGTCCGGCCTCGTCCGGCGGTGTGAGCCGCGCGATTGCCCAGGCGGCGAAGCGGGCGACGGCGCGGGCCGGGGGAGCATCGTCGGCCATGGCGTCGGCGACGTGGCGGCGCAGGTCGGGGGCGTCGAATGGCACCTCGTCGTCGCGGATGGCCTGGATCTGTGGGTGGACGGAAGCGATCGCCGCTGGACGGAGCGAGGCGCCGACGGCCCAGCCGCGGCCGCGGAGCTCGCGGTGGGAGGCGCCGGTGGTCGGCCCGTGCAGGGTGACGCCGTCGGGCTCGACGACGAGGATCGACGCCGGGAATGGGAGGATCTCCTGCCGGGATACCTCGCCGTCGCGGAGGTTCCAGCGCGGCACCCAGAACCAGCGCACGAGTCCCACCAGCTCGTCCGGTGGCGGCTCGCGGTGGAACGACGGTAGCCGGGAGGGGTAGAGGATGCCACGCGGGTCGTCGGGTTGCGCCATCGAACCTCCTGTCGCGAATCTTCAAGACTGCAGGTCGGCACGGCCGTAGATTTCTGGCCATGAACCAACACGATGCACCAACGCCCGGGGTCACGGGCCAGCACACCACCGACGGAATCCCGCACGGCTCGACGAGCCTCACGCCCTTCCTGGCAATCGGACGGGCCGCGGATGCCATCGAATTCTACCGCTCGGTGTTCGGCGCGCGCGTCGTCGACGTCACGGAGATGGGAGGCGCCGTCGTGCACGCCGAGCTCGATTTCGGCAACGGCAAGCTGCAGCTCGGCGAGCCCAGCCCCGACTTCGGGCTCGTGCCCGCACCCGTGGGCGATGACGACTGCTACTCGATGGGGCTGTACTGCGCCGACGTCGACGCCGTGCTCGCGCGCGCGGTTGAGGCGGGTGCGACGGTGCGGGAGCCGGTGAGCATGTTCGTCTCCGGCGATCGCTTCGCCTCCATCCGGGACCCGTTCGGGGTGCGGTGGTCGGTGATGTCGCGGGTGGAGGACCTCTCCGAGGAGGAGAGCGCGAGGCGCGTCGCCGAGTGGGCGGCTGCGCAGGGCTGAAGATCAGCTGCCGTCGGTGAACGCCGAGGCGACGGCGCCCACCATGTCCTGCCAGGTCGGGATGGTCGTTCGGGCGGCTTCGGCGTCGGCGCGCCAGCGGTGCCGGAGCGCGTCGTCGGTGAGCCAGCCGCGGAGCTGGTCGGCGAGCGCTGCCGCGTCGCCGGGCGGGAATTGCGCGCCGACGCCGGCCTGCGCCTCGGCCGCGCCCGTGCCGTCGACGACGATCGAGGGGATCCCGCGGGCGAGCGCCTCGCTGACTACCATGCCGTAGGTCTCCGCGCGGGAGGTGTGGACGAGGAGGTCGCTGCCGGCCCATGCCGACTCCAGGGCATCACCGGTCAGCTCGCCGGTGAGCGTGACCCGGTCCTCCAGCCCGTGCTCGACGACGCGCGCCCGGGCGAGTGCGTCCGCGTCGTCGCCGGGGATGGCCGGGCCGACCAGGCGGATGCGCCAGTCGAGGTCGGTGATCCGGGCGAGGGCGTCGATGAGGGTGAGCGGGTCCTTGGTGGCGGTGAGCCGGCCGAGCCACAACAGTTGCGGGGTGCCTGCGGATGTCGAGGCGAGGGGAGCGGGATCGACGCCCGGTCGGGCCACGACGGCGTCGTCGCGGCCGTAGCGTCGCGCGACCTCCCGTGCGGCCCATTCGCTCGGCACGACGATGCGGCTCGCCGCCGCGACGGCCTCGGCCTCGCGCGACTCGACCCATTGGCGGTCCACGGTCAGGAGCGCGGGGTCGTCGGCGGGGAAGTAGTGCATGAGCACGGTGATGTGCTGCCCGGCGCCGGTGGCGCTGACGATCAGCTCGGGGACGGCGGAGGCGACGATGTTGCCCATCAGCCAACGCTCCTCGGCGCCGAGCAGCTGGGCGAGGCGTCGTCGGTCCTGTTTGCGGGGCAGCGGCCACGGCCCCTCGACGGCGTGCTCGTGGAGCTCGACGCCGTGTTCCCCCATCCCTCTGATGAGCTCCGCGTCGTAGCGGTTGCCGCCGCTGGGGAGATGACTTCGCCAGCGCGCGAATCCGACTCGCAGCATGCGGCGATCATACGACGCGGGAGGCTCGGGATGGTGTGCGATGTCCCACCGTCTGTCGTGGGACATTGCACGGTAAGTGCCGATTCAGCCCTGCGGTCGGGGCGTCGCCAGCTCCAGCTCCGCCCAGGCGAGGCGCAGGAACGTCGCCTGTTGCGGTGCGCCGTTGTGTGCCAGTAGCTCCAGCATGCGGGTTCGCCAGGCGGGGCCGTGGCTCGGCTGGTCGCGCGACTCCTCGGCGACGAAGTGGTGCGCCAACTCGTGGACCAGCGTGAGGCGGGTGCCGCCCCAGGACGCGAGGGCGATCGTCGCGTCGGCGGGGGAGTAGTGCGACTTCCGGTCGCCGGCGCGGTGCCGCACGAGCACGGGCGCAGCGCCGCGCTCCAGGCAAGCCAGCGTCGCGAACGTCTGTGCCGCCGCCAGGGTGCGGAAGCGCTGCTCCGGCTCCAACTGCCAGCTGCGGCCGAACGCCCGCAGCGCCCCGACGTCGACCGCCTGCTCGAGGCGACGTTCGCCGTCGTAGACCGCGTCCCGGTCGGGGTCGGGTCCCTGTACTCCACACACGGTTCGAAAGCCTATAACGGCGCCGGCTGATGAGCGCGGAGCCAGTCGCTGGGCGGGGTCGATCGACCGACGCTGAGAGGCCCACGGACGATGCTCCTCAATAGCTTTGGCCCACGATCGACGTGCGGCCGTTCCGGATGGCTCTCCTCCCTCTAGTCCAGCACTCAGGCTGTGACCGATCAGAAGGATACGGAAGGGAAAGGCGCTATCTCGAGTTCGAATGGTAACCGGAGCACACCGGCTCGAAGCACTGCATTGCCCGGCGGCTCGCGAGATCCAGCTTCGTCTCACGCACTCTCGGGTGTGGACGCGTGCCTGCGGCGATGTCGGACAAACAATGTGGTGGACATGCCCAGGAGCACACACGCCATCAGATAGGCGCTGAACGTCGCGGGCATGCTGTTCACCATCACCAACAGCCCAGCTACCACCTGCGCCGCCCCGAATACCAGGAACGCGGCGTCTCCGTAGAGATGCGTGAAGGTGAAATAATGCGCACCAACGATCACCATGGCCAACGGGAAAAAGCCACCCGGCACCACAGACGCCAGTACCCATGCCGCGAGTAGGCCTGCAACCATTCCGAAAGCGGACTGCATTGCTAGGCCCCTCATGGGGTGACCAGATGGGAGGTCAGCGTGTTTGCCCAACATTCTGTTGCCCAACATGCTCAATGGGAAAATCAGCATGCCGCCAAAGAACAGCACTGGAGCGCCCCAGCTCACTCCACCTGCCTCCGTGACGACCGCCGCCGCGAGCCAGAGTCCAGCAGAGACCAAGGGCCCCATGAAGCCACCGTGATAGATCTCGCGAACGTCTTCCTGCGCCTCGCCAATGGTCAACCGCTCGGCTGGAGAAGGGGTCATCATGCTGCCACCGTAGACGACTAGCCCACAACATCGGTGTATGTGATCTCGCCAGACTCCATCCCTGACAGCAGCACCGGCCTCCTCGTCACAACACCCGACCCTCGGCAAGATCGCCCGCGCTGCCCGCGGTTGAGCGAGCATCCCATATTGGGACCCGAAATGGTATGATCAGCGGCATGACTGTGCAGATCGCGATCCGCCTTCCCGGCGACATGGTGGCCTTCCTTGACAAGTCTGTGGCCGCCGGGGACGCTCCCAGTCGAGCAGCGCTCGTGGCACGAGCGGTCGAGCGTGAGATGCGCCGCCAGGTTGCCGCGCATGACGCCGCCATCCTGCACGAGCAGGGCACCGCCGACGACCTCGACGAGCTGGTCGACTGGTCCGTCGCACACATGACCGTTGCGGACTAGCGCGTGCGCGAGATCTGTCTAGTGCGGCTCGACAAGACACGGCCCGCAGTCGTTCTAACTCGCGAAGCCGCGCGCGCGGCCATGACGAAGGTCACCATCGCGCCAATCACCTCCACCATAAAGGGCTTATCCAGCGAGGTTCCGGTAGGGCCTGCCAACGGACTCGACCACGACGGCGTGATCTCCGTCGACAACGTCGTGACAGTTCCGAATGAGTTGCTGGGCCGGACCGTCGGGTTTCTGACCTACGAGCAAGAAGCCGAGCTCGCGCGGGCGGTCGTTCTGGCTTACGATCTCGACATCCCGCTGCTCGATTGACGCCCGTGAAGGGCTCGCCAATCACACAGTGGGCAGCCTGAGAGTTCGGCCATCACTCTAGGCGGCTAGGCGAGCAACAGGCTGAGGCTCTTGATCCCGAACTCGTCACGGAAGCGGATACCCAAGAGCAGGGTTGGCTCATCAGGAAAGCACACGGCAGCCCGCACATCTGGACGGGTCCCTTGGGATCCCGAATCTCTCTGGCTCACCCGCCATGTTCGTATACATCACGCGCGGCAATTGAGACGCTGTGCCACCTGTACATTCAACCGACGCAGCGGGAGAGACTCTGGCCGGAGACCGAGACCCTCGACAAGATCGTCCCCGGTGACCGCGGCATGTTGGGTGCGTCAGCTGTAGTGAAAGCGCGCCTGCAGGATGATCAGGTCGTCGCCGTCGACCAGGTAAACCAGACGGTGCTCCTCGGTGATCCGGCGGGACCACGCTCCCGCCAACATGTGTCGCAGTGGTTCGGGCTTACCGATCCCCGCCACCGGGTCACGCAGCGCGTCGTCGATGAGACGGTTGAGCCGTTTGAGAGTCTGTCGGTCGGCTCCTAACCAGTACGTGTAGTCCGACCATCCGTTCGGCGTGAAGACCAGCCTCATCGAATGAGGTCGTGCTCGTCGCGCTGTCCGGCGTGCGCCTGGGCGAGGCTCTCGAGCAGGTGCCGTGCGTTGGCGGGCACCCGGAGCAGGTGAGCAGTCTCCTCCAGCGCGTCGTAGTCAGCTCGGGACATGAGCACTGCATCGCCCCGCCGGGAAGTGATCTCGACCGGCGTGCGGTCTTCGTTAACCTGCTCGATGAGCCCGAACAGGTTCTTGCGAGCTTCACTTGCGGTGACAGCCATGGCTACCCTCCTGCACTGGTACTACTTGCTGTACCAGTATGCCACCCAGGTTGACGATAACCACCCACGCGACTATCGGCTGACCGCGAACTTTCGCTCCACAGCAGGTTCGGGCTCAACTCGGCATGAGCGGGTCATGATGTCATGCAAGTCGGGAGTCAACTCATCGTCAACGGGCGCGGATTCCCGACTCGGTACTGATGCGTTATCCGTCGAGTTCAGCACTGCCCGACATCGACGCCCGGCTGCCGGCCCGCTCCCCGGCCGCGACGGAGCGGCGGCCGCCGAACGAGTCCGCCTTCGAGCCCCGCCAACGCCCGCGCACGTTCGCGCGCTTGTAGTACTGGTCGCGGAACTCGTCCACCTGCTCCGTCTTGTCGCGCAGCGCGAGCGCCAGCGACGACAACTCCTTGCCGCTGCCGCGTGTGGCGTCGGCGTAGGTGCGCTCCGCGTCGGCCTCGGCCTGGTTGCGGGCCTCGGCGAGGCGGGCGTGGATCTCCTGGATGAACCCCTCGTAGAACAGACGACGCGCCACGCGCGCGGTGACCGGCTTGCCCTCCCAGCCGTAGTCGTCGCCCTCCCATCGTCGGGACCGGACCCACCCGTCGCCGAAGCGTTCCATCTGCGCGACGAGTGAACGGTAGATGCGTTCGGCCATGTCGAGGTCGGACGCGAAACCGACGGGGTAGACGACGGTGGAGTCGGTGCGGATGGCGAGGCGCACGTCGTTGGCGCGGGCAACGATGCTGAACAGGCTCACCCTCTGCTTGAGCCCGGTGCTGCGGGCGGCGCCGATCGTGAGCGAGCGGTCCTCGAGCAGGTCCTGGGACTTCGACGCGTGGCTGGCCCGGGCCATGGTGAGGTCGATCGAGTGCTTCGACGCGAGCTGCTGCGCCTTGGCGAACAGTGCGTGCGACTCGTCGCGCGACTCGGTGCTGTCCGCCTTGGACAGCAGCTTGCCGATCGTCTCCGTGATACCCGCCATCATCGCTCCTCCTGTGTCATCCGTCACCTCATTCAATATGACACCTCGGACAAGTATCGATTCCTTCGCCCTGGTCTGCGATGCTGATGGCATGTGGATCGGATGGATTGAGTTCGACCTGCTCCTGGGTGACGTCCGGTCGCTCAAGGAGAAGCGCTCCGCGGTGCGGCCGATCATCGCGGAGGTGCGCAAGAAGTTCCAGGTCAGTGTCGCGGAGGTCGACCACGTGGATCTCCACCGTCGCGCGAGCATCGGGGCTTCGCTCGTGGCCTCGGACCGCGCCCACGTCGTGGAGGTGCTGGACCGCATCGAGCGGATGGTGGCGGGTCGGCCCGAGGTGGAGCTCCTCTCGGCGGGCCGCGGGCTGCGGACGTCTCACGACGACTGACGAAGCGCGCAGGCGGGTTCCGGCCAGCGCCTGAAATAGCGGCGGGCTCGGAGTAACGTCAGTCCATGCAGCTCCAAGACATCATCCGCAATAA
>JAAYZP010000342.1 GCA_012514785.1 Propionibacterium sp.
GCCCGAAGAAGCGACGGTCGAGGTCCGAGACGATCGGGAACACCGAGCGGCTGATCGAGACGCGGGGCTCCCAGTCGTGGCCGGCCTCGGCCCACGCCACGCGGTAGAGCCGGATCTGCTCGGCCTGCAGGTCACCGAGCGACTCGCCGGTGGCCTCGGTGAGCAGCGTCGAGCTCATGAGGTTCACGCGCTGCTGCGCCGCCCACACCGCGGTGTCGCGGGAGCCGGCGCCCCACCAGATGCGACGCGCGAGCCCGGGCGAGTGCGGCTGGATCGACAGGCGGTGGCCGGCCGGGAACTGCTTCGGGTCGCCGTCGACCATGGGCTTGCCCTTGATCGCGTCCATGAACTGGGGAAACTTCTCGCGGGCGATGTCGGCGCCGCGCTCGTCCTCGGAGCCGAGGTAGCCGAACGCCTCCCAGCCCTTGTAGGCGGGCTCGGGCGAGCCGCGGCTGACGCCGAGGGCGACGCGGCCGTCGGCGATGAGGTCGAGCGCGGCGGCCTCCTCGGCGAGGTAGAGCGGGTTCTCGTAGCGCAGGTCGATCACCCCGGTGCCCACCTCGATGTGCTTCGTGCGCGCCGCGATGGCGGAGAGCAGCGGCATCGGGGAGGCGGCCTGGCGCGCGAAGTGGTGCACCCGGAAGTAGGCGCCGTTGACGCCGAGTTCGTCGGCACCGACGGCGAGGTCGATGGCGCTGTGCAGCGAGGCCCGCGCGTCGAACGCGTCCCCCTCCGCACCGTGGTGGCCGAAGCTCAAGAAGCCGAACTTTTTCATGCGTACCTTTCCGGGGCGCGGTGACAATCTGGTTGAACCCTCAACCACTGTAGCAGGTCAGCCCGCCTGGGCCGGCCCGATGTCGAAGTGCCAGGTTACGCCGAACCTGTCCACCACCTGGCCGTAGTGGTCGCCCCAGGGCGCCTCCTCGAAGTGCAGCGTCTCCTCGCCGCCGTCGTCGACGAGCCGGGCGATGAGCCGGCGTGCCTCGTCGACGCTCTCGGGGGAAAGCATGAACGCGTACGCGTCGCTGGTCAGGCTGGGCGGCTCGCCGAAGATCGCGTCGCCGCCGCCGATCGTGACGAGCCCGCCGGTCAGCTGCGCGTGGGCGACGGCGCCCTCCGGCACCGGCATGCCCATCGTCTCGATGAGCTCGGGCGTGTAGCGCATGACGGACAGCTCGCCGCCGAAGACGGACTGGTAGTACTCGAGCACCTCGACGGTGTTCATGGGGAAGTTGAGGTACGGGGTGAAGAAGAAGTCATTCATGTCGTCTCCCGGTGACGATCGAAGGGTCACGGCGACAGCCTTCCTGCCCCCGAGATACCAGCATGCGCCTTCCGGAGCCCGATTTCCAGAGTGGGGTGGCGGATCATGGCCCCGATCGCCTGACTGCTGTGCGGCGGGCTCGGTGAACACCCGGTGAAGAGTCGCTGAATTCCTCGCTTCACAAGGCCTTCTATTCGCCTCTTCGGATGCTTGCTGGCTAGGTTCGCAGCAAGACGAAACCAACGGAAAGGAAGACAGAATGGGACTCTTCGATCGGGTGCGGCAGGCGTTCGCGGGCAACGCGGGGGCCCAGGCGCAGGCGCAGCAGCTGGCGGCCGACGCCATGCGGCAGGCCGGGTACACGGACGGCACCATCCCCAGCGCGGCCGACTTCCAGGGCAGCCTCGGCGCACGGATGGCGGCGGACCAGAGCACCGTCCAGGCCTATGGCGACGAGATCCGTCGCATCACCGCCGTCGGCACGCGCGGCACCAGCGTCATCACGTCGTCGATCCCCACCGGTGAGCAGACCGTCGGCAACCTCTGGTACCAGCTCGAGGTGCAGGTGACTCTGGCTGGCCAGGCGCCGTACACCGTCACCAAGCGGGAGCTCCTCCCCCAGGTCGCGCTGGCCCAGTACGCGGAGGGCACCCTCCACGACGTGGCGGTGGACCCGGCGGATCCCCAGAAGATCGCCTTCACGAGCTGACCCGATCCCCGCGATCCCCCCGGGAAACTTCATTCCTTGCCACTCGATGGCCCCAACCCGGCCAGTAAACCGTTGCTGTTGCAACGAGTGGCGCATAATGCAGTGTTTGGTCGGGGTCCCCCCCATCGCCCGCCGGGCAACCCCCGACTTCGCCGCTGCCGCGAAGTACCCTGACGGGATGCAGCAGTTACGGATCGGGCTGGTCGTCCTCCACACCTCGCCCTTCGCCCCACCGGGCGCGAGCGACGCCGGGGGGATGAACGTCGTCGTCCAGGCGCAGGCGGCGGCGCTGGCCGCAGCCGGCCACGAGGTGACGATCTTCACCCGCCGATCCGACGACGCACCCGACTTCGACGATGTGGCCGGCTCCGGCCTCCGGGTCCGCCACCTGCCCGCCGGGCCCCCGACGCCGCTGCCCAAGAGCGAGATCGACCGGCACGTCGACGAGTTCGCCGCCGCGCTCCGGGAACACTTCGCCGCGATGGCCGCCGACGGCGCGCTCCCCCACGTGCTGCACTCCCACCACTGGATGTCCGGGGTGGCGGCGCTCGACGTCGCGGCCGAGTTCGGCATCCCGCACCTGCAGTCGTTCCACTCCATCGCCGCCACCGGCACCTCTCACGACCTCGGCCGCGGCGAGCCGCCCGAGAGCCCGGCGCGCGTGCCGGGCGAGGCGCGCTGCGCGCAGGAGTCCGACGGCATCGTCGCCGTCTCGCGGGCCGAGGCCCGCACGGCCGTCGAGCGATTGGGCGCCGATCCCGCGCGGGTCGGCGTCGTCGGCCCCGGTGTCGACCACCACGTATTCCACCCGCCGGCCGCCGCGCCGGTGCCGGGCGTCATCGTCGCCGCCGCCCGGCTCCAGCCGCTGAAGGGCATCGACCTCGCGATCCAGGCGCTCGCCCACGTCTCCCCCGACATCCGGCCGAAGCTCGTCGTCGCCGGCGCCGGCTCCGCAGACTTCGCCGACTACGAGTCCGAGCTCCACCGCCTCGTGGCCGAGCACGCGTTGGAGGCGCACGTCGAGTTCGTCGGCCCGCTGGGCCGTGCCGAGCTCGCCGACCTGCTGCGCTCCGCCACGCTCACGCTCGTGCCGTCGCACTCGGAGACCTACGGGCTGATCGCCCTGGAGTCGGCGGCGTGCGGGGCGCCGGTGATCGCGAGCGACGCCGGCGGGCTGCGCGAGGCCGTGCGCGACGGCGAGTCCGGGCTCCTGCTCGCCACCCGGGACCCGGCCGAATGGGGCGCTGCAGTCGAGTCCCTGCTCCGCGACGACGACCGCCTCTCGACGATGCGCACCGCCGCCCTCCGCCACGCGGCCTCCCGCACCTGGGAGCGATCGGCCGCCGAACTCGAGGCCCACTACTGGGGCGCCGCCTCCCCCGCGGCCTGGCTGCCCGAGGGCGACGGCCCCGTCGTGCTGCTTCACGCGCACCCCGACGACGAGTCCATCCAGACCGGCGCCCTCATGCACGCGCTCGGCCGGCACGTTCGCGTCGACCTCATCACCGCCACCCGAGGCGAGCGCGGCGAGGTGGTGCCCGGCCCGCTGGCCGCGCTCGCGGGCACGCCCGAGCTGGACGCGCACCGTCGGGGCGAACTGGCCCGGGCCGTCGCACACCTGGGAGTCACCTCCCATGCCTTCCTCGGCTCCCCGCCGGCCCGCGCCGTCGGGGAGCCCCGCCGCTACCGCGACTCCGGCATGCGCTGGGTGACGGAGACGCTTGCCGGCCCCGCCGAGGACGCCCCCGAGGATTCGCTCACCTCCGCAACCATCGACGAGGCGGCCGCCGACGTCGCGGCCTACCTCCGCGACGTCGGCGCCCGGGCGCTCATCACCTACGACCGGCTCGGCGGCTACGGCCACCCCGACCACGTGCGCTGCCACGAGGCCGGGCTGCGCGCCGCCGAGCTGGCCGGCGTCGCGTTCATCGAGGTGTTGAGCCCCGATAACGACGACGACGCGCCCTCGGTCTCATTGGCGCTCGGCCACCACGCCGACGCGGTGCTCGCCGCGCTCCGCGAGCACGCCAGCCAGATCACCGTCGACGGCGCCGACCTCGTCCACAGCGGCGGCCAGCGCACCCCGATCACCTACGACGTCGAACTCCGCCGACGCCGGTAGCGGCCGGAAGCCGCGCGCCACGAGCGTGA
>JAAYZP010000343.1 GCA_012514785.1 Propionibacterium sp.
GGCCTCGATGACGGTGGCGTAGTTGGTGGAGCTCTGGAACTCGACCTCGCGGCCGGTCTCCGACTCGATGACCTCCATCAGCAGCTCGAACTTCGACACCAGCGCGGCGGCTTCCTCCGCGGGCACTCCGGTCAGCGTGATGACCTCGCCGCTGGCGGCGGGGGCGTCGTCGCCGGTGGCATCAGCGCCGTTGCCGGAGTCCGCGGCGGACTCGCCACACGCGGTCAGGGCGAACGCGGAGGCGAGCGCGATCGCGGTGAACTTCATGAAACGACCGAACTTGGCCGACTTCGTCATGGACATGGGGCATCCTTAATGCTTGAGAATTAGGTCTCGGGGGATTTCCACTCCCCACACGACCAAGTCCGGGTAGCGGGACGGTCAACGGATGGCCACGGGCAGGTGAACGGCGGATACACAGTGGGTGAATCCGCGGGATTCCGGGAACTTTCGGCGTAGGTTGCCGCGGTTCGGGTGAGGGTTTGCGCACGGAGAAGGTGGCTGACATGAGCGGACAGCGGGCGGTGGTCGTCGGCGGGGGACCCAACGGGCTCACCGCCGCCGCGATGCTCGCGCGTGCGGGGTGGGACGTCGAGGTCCACGAGCGCCTGGCTGTGCCGGGCGGCGCGGCGACGTCGTCGGACCTGCTCGGCGAGGGCACGGTCGTGGACCCGGGCGCGGCGAGCTTCCCGTTCGGGGTGGTGAGCCCGGCCTTCCGGGACCTGCGGCTGGAGGAGCACGGCCTGGAGTGGGCCCACGCCCCGTATCCGATGGCGCACCCCCTCGACGACCGCCCCGCGGCTGTCCTGCACCGCTCGCTGGAGGAGACCGCCGACGGCCTCGGACGCGACGGCGCGGCCTGGCGCCGGCTGCACGGCCATCTGGTGCGCGACATCGACGCGCACGTCGACAACCTGCTGGGCCCGGTGCTGCGCGTCCCGCCGCATCCGTTGGCGATGGCGAGGTTCGGGGCGACGGCGGCGCTGTCCGCGGACCTGCTCACGCGGCTCGCCTTCCGGAGCCCTGCCGCCCGGGCGCTGTTCGTCGGATCGGCGGTGCACACGATCGCGCCACCCACCCGGCCGCTCACGGCGGCGTTCGGGCAGCTGTTCGGGGCACTGGGCATGTCGGGGGGATGGCCGGTGGCCCGCGGCGGCACGGGGCGCATCGTCGACGCCTTGGTGGCGGTGCTCACCGCCCACGGCGGGCGGATCCACGCACCAAGCGACGTCACCGACCTGCAGGAGTTCGCCGACGCCGACGCCGTGATCCTCAATCTCACCCCGAGTCAGGTGCTGCGCCTTCGGGGGCTCGACGTCGGCCCGCTCGTGCGACGCCGGCTGGAGCGCTGGCGCTACGGGCCCGGGGTGCACAAGGTGGACTTCCTACTCTCCGGGCCGGTGCCGTGGGCCGACGAGCGGGTGGCCGGGGCGGGCACCGTGCACGTCTGCGGCGACGTCGACGACGTCCGCCGGGCGGAGGCAGCGGTCGCGGCCGGGAGGATGCCGGACCGGCCCTTCGTGATGGTCTGCCAGCAGCAGGCGGCGGACCCGTCGCGGGCGACGGGGCCGGCTGCGGGGCGCCAGGTGCTGTGGACGTACGCGCACGTGCCCCACGGGTACATGCAGCCGAAGCCCGGCTTCGTGCGGGACCGGATCGTCGCGCAGATCGAGCGGTTCGCGCCCGGGTTCCGCGACGTCGTCGTCGACGCCGTCGAGCACAGCCCTGCGCAGCTGGAGGCCTGGAACCCCGGCCTGGTGGGCGGCGACCTCGCGGGCGGCGTGATGTCGGGGCTGCAGACGGTGCTGCGGCCGGGGTTCACGCTGCGGCCGCACCGGCTCCGTCGGGGGCTCTACCTGGCGTCGGGGGCGACGCCGCCCGGCGCCGGCGTGCACGGGATGTCCGGGCACTGGGCCGCGCGAGCCGCTATCCGAGGATCAGCAGGCTGACGGCCATCACGCCCATGCCGACGAGCAGCCACAGCGTGACCGTCGTCTTGCGGCCGGCGGCGAGCGCGAGCGGGAGGAGCTCGTGCAGCGAGATGAACACCATGATGCCGGCGATGACGGCGTTGACGAGGCCGACGACGCCGAGGTTGAGGAAGGGGCCCAGGATCGCGTAGAGGATGAGGGCGCCGATGGGCTCGGCCATGCCGCTGGCGGCCGAGATCGCCCAGCTCTTCAGCCGGTTGCCGGTGGCGTGGTACATCGGCACCGCCACGGCGATGCCTTCGGGGATGTTGTGGATCGCGATGGCGAACACGATGGGCAGCGCGAGCACCGGATCCTGCAGTGCGGAGACGAGGGTGACGAACCCCTCGGGGGCATTGTGCGCGGCGAGCACGACGGCCATCACGAGCGCGGTGCGGGTGAGCTGCGCGGTGTCGCGGACCTGCGGCTTGGGCGCGTGCGAGGCGTGCTGCTCGACGGAGGTGACCTGCCGGTTGCGGTCCGCGGGTGACCATTTGCCGGCGAAGTACTCGATAACCAGCACGAACACCGCACCGGCGAAGAACCCGAGCGTCGCGGCCCCTACGCTGGAGGCGTGCTCGAACGCGCCGGGCAGCAGCTCGACGAAGGAGATGTAGATCATGACGCCGGCGCTCAGCGAGACGCCCGCGGACAGCAGCCGGTTGGAGGTGTGTGGGCCCCAGACGCCGATCAGGCCGCCGATCGCGGTCGCCGACCCCGCCAGGACGGTGAGCAGGATGGCGACGAGCATGGCCCATTCATACCGGACTAGGGCTTTGTGCGGCTAATCGCGGCGCGTCGTCTGGGTCTTGAGGGAGAGATCGAGCGTTAGAGAACTGCCAGAAGGGTGGTTACCAGCGCAGCGAAGGATGGAGCGATAGTTGGGTCGCCCTGCGCGGCTGCAGCGGCAAGTCGGGCGATGCGTCCGTCCGGTGAGGAAGCATGGGCACGAAATACCTCGATCGCCTCCTTGGTGACCGCGCTCGCGTGTTTGTCACCGTGATGGGAAGCGAAGCCCGCCGCGAGGACGTGGGTTTCGACTGCCTGGAGGAGGCGGAAGGCGTCGAGTGCATCCTTCTCCTTCAACCGGTCTGGCTGGTTGTCGGCCTGCACAAGGCGTTCCGCGAGCTTGATCGCTTTGGCCGTCAGTAGCGCCGCTGGTCCTGCCACCCTCACTGTACTGACGCGGTGATCGGTGGAATCGAGGGCGGTGAGGGTGATTTCAACATGGTCGACCAGCGCAGGCTCCAGCCCTCGGGCAATCCGTGCGGTCCGTTTGTCGTGCGGGCTCAAGCGGGCTGCGCGAGCTGTTGCCTTCGCCGTGCCGGCCTGGTGCGGCACCACCATGAGATCGACGGCGACATCCCGGGCATTGACCCAATGGCCGGGGTTGGGGCCAGGGGTGAATCCCGCGGCACGAAGGACGCTGCCGATCTCGGGAGCCTCGGCGAGGCCGCGGGTGTCGATCGCAATATCGGCATCGGTGGTGAGTAGCGGCACGTTGAGGGA
>JAAYZP010000344.1 GCA_012514785.1 Propionibacterium sp.
CGCCCGGTCGACGAACGCGCGGATGTGCGGCTGCATCGCCTCGCGGTCCTTGCTGAGGAACGTCCGCTGGATCGACGGGATGAGGCCGTTGTAGGTGATGTTGATGCCGTTGAACTTGATCTTCGTGTTCTGGCGGTGGAGGAAGTCGTCGAGTTCGCGCTCGGTGTAGTCCTTGATCGGCTTCTTCGGGTCGAAGTAGCCGGTGTCGATGATCATCTTCACGTTCCAGCCGTCCGCGGTGTAGCCGGGGATCTTGAACGGGCCCTCGCTGAGCGAGAGGCTGGCGTCGTAGAGCTCGTCGAGGTCGAGGTCGGAGATGTGGCCGATGCCCTCGCAGCGCGGGCACATGCCGCCGAGGATGTGGAATTCGGCCTTCTCGGCCTGCGCCTTGCCCTGGCCCTTCTGCACCTTGAGCATGCCGGAGCCGGTGGCGGAGGGGACGTTGAAGCTGAACGCGTTGGGGGAGCCGACGTGCGGCTCGCCGACCTGCGAGAACAGGCGTCTGAGCAGGGCGTTCGCGTCGGTGGCGGTGCCGACGGTGGAGCGCTGGTTGGCGCCCATGCGTTCCTGGTCGACGATGATGGCCGTGGTCAGGCCCTCCAGACGGTCGACGTCGGGGCGGCCGAGGCTCGGCATGAAGCCCTGAACGAATGCCGGGTAGGTCTCGTTGATCATCCGCTGCGACTCGGCGGCGATCGTGTCGAAGACGAGCGACGACTTGCCGGAGCCGGAGACGCCGGTGAAGACGGTGAGCCGTCGTTTGGGGAGCTCGACGGTGACGTCGCGCAGGTTGTTCTCCCGGGCGCCCTCGACGCGGATGGTGTCGTGGCTGTCGGCGGTGTGGGTCATGGCGTCCCCCTGGTGAAAGTGGCAGACCACTCTAACCCCGGTCGCGGTTTCGGGGGAAGGCCTAGTTCTATAGCCTTGAGTTGATATCAACTGTGATCGATGATGGATGGGTGCTTGAGAGTGAGGTGAATTGAGATGAGTAGCACCAAGACCGTTTCCTGGAAGCGCGTGCGCGCCAAGCGTCCCGTCAACGAGTCAGTGGTGGCTGGGCACGTCGCGCGGATGGAGGCTGAGGAGCGGGCCTATCGGCTGCGCGAGATCCGGGAGGAGCAGGGGGTCACGCAGCAGGAGCTCGCCGAGCGGTTGGCGATCACGCAGCCGGCCGTCTCTGCGCTGGAGTCCGGGGAACTCGACCGTTCCGGACTGGCCACACTCAAGGCATATGTCGAAGCGCTGGGTGGGACCGTCGAGGTGACGGCCAGCTTCGGCGATCGCGAGGTCGTGCTGTCATCCCACGAGTGACCCGGTGAGTGCCTAGAAGTCGGCGCAGTCACCGGATCCGGTAGCTGCACCGACTGTTTAGCGCAGCGGCTTACAGGCGGCGCTGGCAACGAGGCGATGCTGGACCCTGCGGGTGAACGGCATATTGACTCTTGTTTCGGGGAGACCTCATGGTGACGTGGCCGGATTGCCGTCAGCTACACGCGAGGTGAGCGTTGGGTGTCGCCCTCGGGCCGAATCAACCCCCGTCCCCGCGACGCCACGAGTCCGACGGTGAGGGCCGCGCCCCACAGCAGGAACAGCGGGCCCCAGATGTAGGCGTGCCCGATCATCGCGGGCCGAAAGTAGTCGCCGTCGC
>JAAYZP010000345.1 GCA_012514785.1 Propionibacterium sp.
CCCTGCGCCTCGCGATCCACAAGTTGCCGTTCAAGGCTCGTTTCATCAAGCGTGAGGCAGGTGAACTCTGATGAGCAAGCTGTCCGCAAACGAACTGCGCGGTCTGCCGCGTGAGGAGCTCAACGAGAAGGTTGTCGAGCTGAAGGAGGAGCTCTTCGGGCTCCGCTTCCAGGCCGCAACCGGCCAGTTGGAGTCCAACGGCCGACTGCGCGAGGTCCGCAAGGACATCGCCCGTGTCTACACCGTGCTGCAGGAGCGCAACCTCGGCATCATCGAAGAGCCTGCACAGGAGAAGTGAACATGAGTGAAGAAACCACCCAGGCTGAGAACGTCGACGTCGTGGAGCAGACCGATGAGCGCAAGCGTCGCAAGGTCGTCACCGGCATCGTCGTCAGCGACAAGATGGACAAGAGCATCGTCGTCGTGGTCGAGGATCGCGTGAAGCACCCGCTGTACGGCAAGGTCATGACCAAGTCGTCGCGTCTGCTCGCCCACGACGAGGAGAACACCGCCGGCATCGGCGACCGTGTCCGCGTCATGGAGACCCGCCCGCTGTCGGCCAAGAAGCGTTGGCGGCTGGTCACGGTCGTCGAGCGCGCGAAGTAACGCTCGGCCCAGAATCCAAGGATCCGGCACGTCCCTTCGGGGGTGTGCCGGATTTTTGCTTCTCCGGGGTCGGGCAGGTGCAAGCTGTGCGGTGATGCTGCGGAACAGGGCTCACCTGCTGGCTGCGGGGTAGGGCGTCGGGGTCGGGCAGGTGCAAGCTGTGCGGTGATGCTGCGGAGTAGGGCTCACCTGCTCCGGGTTATCCACAGCTCGACGACGTGCTGCACGCGCGCTGTGTCTCGCTTCCACAGTGATGGCATGAGAAACAAGGCGCACATCTCCGACCCCCTCTGGCGGCTGGCCCTCCAGCAGGACGGCGTCCTCGGCCATGGCCAAGTAGCGGCGCAGGGCTACTCGCGCCACCACATCCAGCGGTTCCTCGACGATCGCGTCCTCTGGCAGCTCATCCGGGGCATCTATGGCCTCTCACCAGAACCGTCCTGGACCGGCCTGGCCTGGGGTGGCGTCCTGCTTGGGGGCGACGGCGCGGCCCTCGGCGGGCGTAGCGCGGGCCACCTCTACGGGCTGTGCGATGCGCCGTCGACGATCGACGTACTCGTTCCTCGGCGCGCGAAGGACCGCGGATGCTGGCGGTTCAGCAATACCCGCCCGGATGCCGTCGGGACCCTCCCGCGCACGCGGATCGACGAGACGGCGTTGGCCCTCTGCGCTGAGGCCGCCCCGGTGGGGGTGCTGTCGATCCTGTCCCGCACTGTCGGCGACCGCCTCACCACCGCGGGCCGCATGATTGCCGAGCTCGGTCGTCGCCCGAACCTTCGGAACCGCGGCCTGATCCTGGAGGTGCTGGGAGACGTCGCAGCCGGGGTGCACAGCGCGCTGGAGGAGAGGTTCTGTTCGCTGCTGCGCTCCCACGGACTGCCGGAGCCTGTGCGGCAGGGGAGTGTGGCCGGCGGGACGTTCTCCGACAACGTGTACGAGGAATTCATGGTGGTCATCGAGCTCGACGGGCGCCTCGGCCATGAGGGGGCCGGCAAGTGGCGTGACATGAAGCGGGACAACCGCAACGCTCTCGTCGGCTGGATCACACTGCGCTACGGCTGGTGGGATGTCGTCGAACGCCCCTGCGAGGTGGCGGCACAGATCGCTGAGCTGCTGCGCAGTCGGGGATGGAAGGGCAACGTGCGCTTCTGCGCCACGTGCCGCGCTTGAGGGGCAGCGTCGTGGAGCAGGTGAGCCGTACTCCGCAGCATCACCGCACAGCTTGCACCTACCCAATCCTGCGGAGAGCAAGGGAGGGTTATGCGGCGACGTCGCCGCTCACGTTGCACCTACCCGACCCCCGCCTACCCCTATTCCCAATCTCGCCAAATGGGCACTCACAATAGCTATTCGACATAATCCACAAATCGACGTGGATTCTTAGCATGTTCTTAGGTTCGCGACGCCGAAACTCTCTGACAAGGGGTGATGGCAGGTCACAATTCTTCAGGATCACCTCGGAAAACACCTCGACGCTTGACTCATGCAGCGATGTTCGCAACGGTTGAAATCCCTGGTGGGGGGCTCAAGCCTTTATGCATTGAGCCCTGATGCCGCACGAGTTGGTTGAATCCGGGGCGTCCGTGCGGCGTCAACAGCGCCGCGCGAACGAGTCAGTCAAGTTTCCTGCCCAGAGGAGTGATGTGAGCGCGATCCGAGCCTCACATGTCTACAAGATCTTTGGCCGACGCTCAGAGGCGGGCGTCAAGCAGCTGAAGTCCGGCGCCACTCGAGACGAGCTTCGCGACCAGGGCCTCACGGCCGCGGTCATCGATGCCAGTTTCGAAGTGAACCCCGGCGAGATCTTCGTCGTCATGGGCCTTTCCGGTTCCGGAAAGTCCACCCTGATCCGTACCGTCAACGGGTTGCTGCCGATCACCGACGGCGAGATGTACATCCACGACCAGCCCCTCAGCGGGCTGAGCAAGCTGGATCTGCGACGTGTCCGTCGCGAGAACGTCTCCATGGTGTTCCAGCACTTCGCGCTCCTTCCGCACCGCACCGTCGGTGAGAATGCCGCCTACGGGTTGCAGATCAAGGGCATCAACCGGGCCGACCGTGAAGCGAAGGCCAACGAGGCCCTCGAGATGGTGGGCCTCGGCGGTTGGGGCGGTTATAGCCCCAGCGAACTGTCGGGCGGTATGCAGCAGCGCGTCGGCCTGGCCCGCGCGCTCGCGGCCGGCACCGACATCATGCTGATGGACGAAGCCTTCTCCGCGCTCGACCCGCTGATCCGCCGCGGCATGCAGGACCAGCTCATCGAGCTCCAGCAGAAGTTGGAGAAGACGGTGCTGTTCATCACGCACGACCTCAACGAGGCCATGCGCCTCGGCGACCGCATCGCCATGATGCGCGACGGGCGCATCGAGCAGATCGGCACCGCCGAGCAGATCCTCAACGATCCGGCCAGCAACTACGTCGCGCGCTTCGTCGCCGACGTCGACCGCACCCGCGTGCTCACCGCCGGCAGCATCGCCGAACCGCCCTACGCGGTCACCGGCGCCGAGTCCGGTCCGCAGGTGGCGCACAAGCTCCTGCGCGAGCACCAGCCTTCCTGGCTGCTGGTCGTCTCCCGCGACCGCAAGCCGGTCGGCATCGTCTGGGAGGACGACGTCGCCGAGGCGGTGCGCAAGGGCTCCTCCGAGCTGCCGTACTCCGCCACCCATGAGATGCCCGTCGTCGAGGCGGACACCCCCATCAACGAACTGTTCGAACGCTCCGCGCAGCACCGCTCACCGCTGGTGGTCGTGGACGAGCGGGGCCGCGTCGTCGGCGTCATCCCCAGGGTGACGCTCCTGACGGCCGCGACGCCCAGCAACGGTGTCCCGGACGAGGACGAGGACGAGGAAGAGGAGGCCTGAGCATGCTCGACAATTTCCCACCCCGCATCCCGATCGGCAGCTGGATCGCCGACCTGATCGCGTGGATCAACGTCAACCTGGACTTCCTGCTCGACTTCATCAAGGACACGGGCAGCTGGGTCAACGACGCGGTCGTTGCGGTGCTGTTGTTCCCGCACCCCTTGATCGCGATCGTCATCTTCGCGCTCGTCGCGTGGCTCGTGCGATCCTGGCGGCTCGCCCTCGGCGTGCTCATCAGCTTCATCCTCATCATGAGCATGAACATGTGGGTGCAGTCGATGCAGACCCTCGCGCTGGTGGTCATCGCCGCGCTGACCGCGATCATCATCGCGCTGCCGCTCGGGATCTGGGCGGCGAGGAATGACACGGTGAGCGCGTTCGTCAAGCCGATCCTCGACTTCATGCAGACGATGCCGGCGATGGTCTACCTGATCCCCGCCATCACGTTCTTCAGCATCGGCGCGGTCCCCGCGCTGTTCTCCACCATCATCTTCTCGCTGCCGCCCGCGGTCCGACTCACCGAGCTGGGCATCCGCGGCGTCGACGAGGAGACGGTCGAGGCCGGCCAGTCGTTCGGCGCCACCAACTGGGAGATCCTGCGCGGCGTGCAGCTGCCGCTGGCCATCCCCAGCATCATGGCGGGCATCAACCAGGTCATCATGTTGGCCCTGTCCATGGCGGTCATCGCCGGCATGGTCGGCGCCGACGGCCTCGGTAAGGAAGTCACCCATGCGCTGTCGACGATCAACGTCGCCCGCGGCGCGGAGGCCGGCCTGTCGCTCGTCTTCCTGGCAATCTTCCTGGACCGCTTCACCGCGGCGCTGGGAGCGCCGGGTGACCACAAGTCTTCCCTGCTCGCCAAGTGGCGAGCCGCCCGTGAGGCAAAACTGCGCGACGCGCAGGCCCAGGGCGTTACCGCATAACCCAACTGAAAGGACGAATCATGGTTCGTAAGGGTATTCGCAAGGCAGGCATCGGCCTGCTCGGTGCCGTCATGGCCGTCTCGCTCGCCGCGTGCGGCAGCGACGACACCACCAACGGCGACGACACCACCAACGGCGCCGACGGCGGCAACGGCACGGAGGAAAAGGGCACCATCACGCTCGGCTTCATCCCCTCCTGGACCGACGGCCGCTCCGTCGGCTACCTGACGAAGATGGCGCTCGAAGAGATGGGCTACACCGTTGAGGTGGAGACCCTCAGCGAGGCCGGCCCGCTCTACACCGCGCTCGCCCAGGGCGACATCGACATGTACCCGTCGGCGTGGCCCGAGGTCACGCACGCCACCTACATGGAGACCTACGGCGACGACATCGAGTCGATCGGCGCCTACTACGACAACGCCATCCTCACCTGGGCGGTGCCGGACTACTCGGAGATCCAGTCGATCGCCGACCTGCCCGACTACGCCGACGTGCTGGAGAACCGCATCATCGGCATCGAGCCGGGCGCGGGCCTGACCGAGGCGTCGCAGGAGTCCGTCATCCCGACCTACGGGCTGGATGACTGGGAGCTCGTGACCTCGTCGACCTCGGCCATGCTCGCAGAGCTCCAGTCGGCCGTGAACGCCGAGGAAGAGATCGTCGTGACGCTGTGGCGTCCGTTCTGGGCCAACGCCGAGTTCGACATGCGCGACCTCGAGGACCCGGAGAACGCGTTCGGTGAGCCCGAGGCGCTGCACTTCCTCGCCACCCTCGGCTTCGCCGAGCAGTACCCGGAGGTCGCCGACTGGATCGGCCAGATCCAGATGAACGACGAGGAGTACGGCTCGCTCGAGGACACCGTCGTGAACGAATACGAGGAAGGCCAGGAAGAGGAGGCCATCCAGGCCTGGATCGACGCCAACCCGGACGTGCTCCCGGAGCTTCCGCAAGCCTGAACCAACTAGTACCAAGGGGTGGGACCCGATCAACGAGTCCCACCCCTTGCTTCGTCTAGGGCCGAGGTTCGGCCCCTGGCACACGTGGCAAACGCCACGCGAATCAACCGAATGGAACACCACGTCCACCAACGCAATCCGCAGGATCGGCGGCGCGCTGCTGGCAGGGACCCTCGCTGTCTCACTGGCTGCATGCGGCACGGATGACGACGGCGGGGCAGGCGGCGACACGGGCGGCGAGCTCGGCACCGTTCGCATCGGGTTCATCCCGGCCTGGACCGACGGGCTCTCGATGGGGCACCTGCTGAAGAACCAGATCGAGAAGGTGGGATACACCGTCGAGATCGAGGAACTGGGCGACAACGGCCCGCTCTACGCCGGCCTGGCGCAGGGCGACCTGGACCTCTACACCTCCGCCTGGCCGGAGAAGGCGCACAAGCCCTACATGGACGAATTCGGCGACCGGCTCGAGTCGGTCGGCGCCTACTACGACAACTCCACCTTCTCGCTGTCGGTGCCGAGCTATTCGGAGCTACAGTCCGTGGAGGACCTGCCCGACTACTTCGACGAACTCGACGGCCGCATCGTCGGCATCGAGCCCGGCGCGGGCCTGACCGACGTCGTCAACACGTCCGTCATCCCCGCCTACGGGCTGGAGAACTTCGAGCACGTGACCTCCTCGACGACGGCCATGCTCGCCGAGCTGAACTCCGCCGTGATGAGCGAGGAGGAGATCGTCGTCACGATGTGGAGCCCGTTCTGGGCCATCTCCGAGTTCGACCTCCGCCCGCTGGAGGAGCCGCAGGGCGCCTTCGGCGAGCCCGAGTCGCTGCACACGCTGGCCACCGCCGGCTGGTCCGACGACCACCCGGAGCTCGCCGAGTGGATCGGGCAGGTGCAGCTCGACGACGCCGAGTTCGGCTCGCTGGAGTACACCGTCGTGAACGACTTCGACGAGGGCGACGAGCAGTCGGCCATCGAGGCGTGGCTCGAGGAGAACCCGGACGTGCTGCCGGAGCTGCCTGAGCTCTGAGTCAGGAACTTGTGGGGGGGGCGGGACCCGGATGAACGAGTCCCGCCCCCGGCCGAACCCCGGCGCGGGGCCACGCACGGCAATCGTCGTGCGAGTCAACGAAAGGAACACCATGTCCAACAACGCAATCCGCAAAGTGGGCGGTGCGCTGCTGGCAGGAACGGTCGCTCTCTCTCTGGCCGCGTGCGGCTCGGCCTCGGACGGGGAGGACGACACCAAGGAGCTGTCGATCGGACTCATCCGCGCTTGGTCGGACACCGAGGTCGCCGCGGCGCTCCTGGAACACAAGGCCCTCGAACTGGGCTACGAGGTCACGTGGGAGGACCTCAACGATCCACCGCTGCTCTACGCCGGCGTGGCGCAGGGCGACGTCGACGTCTACGCGTCGGCGTGGATCGACCGGACCCACAAGGAGTACTACGAACGCTACGACGACGGCCTCGAGATCCTCGGCAAATACCACGAGGGCGAGGGCAACATGCTCGCCGTGCCGAGCTACTCCGCGATGCAGTCGATCGAGGACATCCACGACCACTGGGATGAGATCGGCCAGCAGATCGTCGGCATCGAGCCGGGCGCGGGCCTGACTCAGCAGATGGTGGAGGAGGTGCTGCCGGCCTACGGCTTCGAGGAGGCCGACATGATCACCTCCTCGACGCCGGCGATGCTGATCGAGCTCCAGAGCGCGATGGATGCCGGCGAGGAGATCGTCGTCACCCTGTGGAGCCCGTTCTGGGCCACGACGCAGATGGACGTCCGCCCGCTGGACGACCCGTTGAACGCGTTCGGTGACTCGGAAGGCATCTACTACGTGGGGACCGCCGGATTCGCCGAGGAGCGTCCGGACCTCGCCGAGTGGCTCGAGGACTTCGAGCTCACCGAGGACGAGTTCGGGTCGCTGGAGAATCTGATCGTCAACGAGTACGAGGACGGGGAGGAGGACCTGGCCATCGCAGAGTGGCTCGAGGACTACCCCCACGTGTTCGACGAATCGTAGAGATCTGGACAACGAAGAACCGCCGAGGGGCGGGGCAGCAAAGCTCCGCCCCTCGTGCTGTCCCGGGAATAAGGTGCCCGGGGCATGACGTGCGGCGCAACGTCGTGCGAACCAATGGAAAGGAACACCATGTCCACCAACGCAATCCGAACAACAGGAAGTGCGCTGCTGGCGGGAACCATCGCCGTCTCCCTGGCCGCCTGCGGCACGGATGACGGCTAAGGGGACGACGAGCTCACGCTCGGCGTCCTACGTCACTGGTCAGATACCGAGCTGGCCGGGGCACTCATGGAATACAAGGCCCTCGAGCTGGGATACACCGTCTCGTGGGAGGAACTCACCGATCCGCCGCTGCTCTATTCGGCCGTCGCCGACGGGCAGGTCGACGTCTACCCGTCGTCGTGGGCGGAGCGCAACCACGTCGGCTACATCGAGCCCTACGCGGAACAACTCGAGGATCTCGGCGCCTACCAGAGCGGGGCGATCAGCTTCCTTGCGGTGCCGGAGCACAGCGAGATGCAGTCGATCGAGGACATCCCGGAGTATTGGGAGGAGATCGGCGAGCGCATCGTCGGTATCGAGCCCGGCGCCGGGCTGACGCAGCAGATGATCGACGACGTGCTGCCGGCGTACGGGTTCGAGGAGACCGACATGGTCACGAGCTCCACCCCGGCGATGCTCGTCGAGCTGGAGAACGCCATTGCGGCCGGCGAGGAAGTCGTCGTGACGCTGTGGAACCCGTACTGGCCGATGTCGGAATTCGACGTCCGCCCGCTGGATGACCCGCTGGGCGCCTTCGGGGAGCCGGAGGGTCTGCACTACGTCGCGACCGCCGGCTTCTCCGAGGAGCACCCGGAGCTCGCGGAGTGGGTTGAGGACTTCGAGCTGAGCGACGACGAGTTCAACGCGCTGGAGAATCTCATCGTCAACGAGTACGAGGACGGCGACGAGCAGGCCGCCGTCGAGGAGTGGCTGCAGGAGTTCCCCGGCACCCTCCAGCGACGGCTCTGGCGGAAACTGTCCGTTTTATCCCCGCGAACGCCTCCAACCCCCCAAATATGGGCCTCAGAGCTGTTCGCGGGGATAAAACGCCCAACCCGGGAGATCGACAGACAGACCCAGCACGGCAGAAAAGCTTTAACACTCGGATTGTTAGCCAAATGAGACTTGGGCGCGGATCTTTGGGGTCCTGATCTCGCTAGGGTCGGAGGGTGCGTCCGGTATGCACGTGGCCGTCTCGGTCACGGTCCGGACGCGACCACCAGTAAGGCTCAACGAAGGAGTCCAAGTGAAGAAGAATGGTTTGAGGTCGGTCCTCGCAGGGGTGACGCTCGTCAGCGTCGCGCTGCTCGGCGCCTGCGCCAACGGGGAGACCGACGGGGACGTCACGGCGGACCCCACAACGGATGGGGAAACGAGCGCCCCCGTCGACGGCGAGACCGACGGCAACGGTGAAGCCACCGGCGACTGGGGTGACTTCAGCGGCGAGACGCTCAACGTCGTCGCCGCCTGGTCCGGCGGCGAACAGGCGAACTTCGAGCAGGTCACTGCCGCGTTCGAGGAGGCCACCGGCGCCACCATCAGCTACGAGAGCTTCGGCGACAACGGCCCGACGTTCATCCAGGGTCGACTCGAGGGTGGCAACCCGCCCAACGTCGCGATCGTCGGCCAGCCCGCGCTCATGCAGCAGCTCGCCTCGGCCGGAGACATCCTGCCGCTGAACGACGAGGTGCTCGCCGCCGTCAACGAGAACTACTCGCAGTCCTGGCTCGACCTGGGCAGCGTCGACGGTGAGGTCTACGGCGTCTGGTTCAAGGCCGCCAACAAGTCCACCATGTGGTACAACAACGACATCTGGTCCGAGGCCGGTGCCGATCCCGCCGCCGCCGAGGAATGGGACGGCTTCCTCGAGCAGCTCGGCCTGATCCGCGACTCCGGCTACGCCGGCATCTCGATCGGCGCCGACGTCGGCTGGCCGCTGACGGACTGGTTCGAGAACGTCTACCTCCGCACCGCGGGCGCTGAGATGTACGACCAGCTCACCAACCACGAGATCCCGTGGACCGACCCGTCGGTCCAGGAGGCGCTCGAGGTGCTCGCCACCCTGTGGGGCACCGACCTCGTCCAGGACGGCGGCGGGCAGCGCGACTTCCCGACGTCGGTGACCGAGGTGTTCGGCGCATCGCCGGCGGCGGGCACGGTCTACGAGGGTGACTTCGTCGCGGGCAACATCGCCGACGACGGCAACTCCACCGTCGGCGAGAACGCGCTGTTCTTCGACTTCCCGTCGATCAACGGCTCGGCCCCGGCCGTGGTGGGTGGCGGCGACGTCGCGATCCAGTTCACCGAGGACGAGGCCACGAGCGCGTTCATGCGCTTCCTGGCGTCGCCCGAGTCGGCCAGCATCTGGGTGCCCAACGGCGGCCTGACCTCGCCGAACTCCGGCGTCGACACGTCGCTGTACCCGGACGAGATCTCGCAGCAGATCGCCGAGGCGCTCGTCGGTGCCGAGGACTTCCGCTTCGACATGTCCGACCTGACGCCCTCGGCGTTCGGCGGTACCCAGGGCCAGGGCTTCTGGCAGGAGATGATCACGTTCTACGAGAACCCGGACGACGTGCAGGGCGCCATGGAGCGTCTCGAAGCTGCCGCCGCGTCGGCGTACAACGAGTAGTCTCTTACAGAACCGAGACTAGGGGCGACTCGTGACTGACACCGTCGCCACTTCGACCACCGCGAGGGTCGGGAACCGTTCCCGGCCCTCGCGTTCGGGTCCGAGGTGGCTCATCATTGCTTCCTTCCTGACGCCGGCGCTGATCGTGCTGGGTGCACTGGTGGTGTACCCGATCGTGTTCACGCTCGTGCGGTCGTTCTACGACCGCGGAGGTGAGGAGTTCGTCGGCTGGACGAACTACGTGACGATGTTCACGAATGAGACGACGTTCACCGCGATTCGCAACAACGTGCTGTGGGTGCTGGTCGCGCCCGCTGCGTGCACCATCCTGGGCCTCGTCTTCGCCGTCCTGCTGGAGCGGCTCAAGTGGAAGACGGCGTTCAGGCTCATCATCTTCATGCCGATGGCCATCTCGATGCTGGCCGCCGGCGTCATCTTCCGCTCCATGTTCCAGGAGTCCCCGCAGCTGGGCACCGTCAACGCGGCGCTCGTGGCGGTGGACAGCGTCTTCAGCGACGCGGCCTACTATCCGGGCGCGAACCCGCGCGGGGACGCCGGCATCGAGGCCGAGGCGGGCATCATTGCCGCGCAGGCCGAGTTGGTGCCCGGCGAACAACAGAACTTCCCGCTCGTCGCGATCCGCCAGGACGACGTGCCCGAGGAGGCCGTCCAGGCCGCGGCGGCGCCGTCGGCGGGGGAGGGCGAGCTCACCGGCGTGGTGTGGCTCGACGTCGTCTCCGGCGGCGGCGGTGTCAACGGCGAGATCGACGACGGCGAACGCGGGCTCCCCGGGATCCGGGTGGACGCCGTCGCGGCCGACGGCACGATCGCCGGCAACGCCGTCACCGAGGTGGACGGCACCTACGTGATCGACGGCCTCGACCCCGGCGTGAGCTACCGGCTGGCGCTGCCCGCGGCGAACTTCAGCGAGGGCTTCCAGGGGGTGAGCTGGCTGAGTTCGACGTTCATCAACGCCGTCGTGATCCTGTCCTACATCTGGATCTGGGCGGGCTTCGCGATGGTGATGATCTCGTCGGGGCTCTCCGCGATGGACCGCTCGCTGCAGGAGGCCGCGCGCATGGACGGCGCGAACGAGTGGCGGGTGTTCACGCGGATCACCGCGCCGCTGCTCGCGCCCGTGCTGCTCGTCGTGCTCGTGACTTTGATCATCAATGTGCTCAAGATCTTCGACCTCGTCTACGTCATCCCACCGGGCACATCGAAACCGGCGGCCAACGTGATCGCGGTCGAGATGTGGACGCAATCCTTCGGCGGCGGCAACCACTACGGGCTGGGATCCGCGTTGGCGATCCTGCTGCTGGTGCTCGTGCTGCCGTCGATGATCCTCAACATCCGCCGCTTCCGTGAGGAGCGCCGGTCATGAGTGAGCAGTTGACGATCGTGAAAAAGAAGAAGACGTTCGCCGGGCGCATCGTGTCCGCGCTGGGCAACAGCGTGGTCAACATCGTGCTGGCCGTCGTGGCGGTGTTCTGGCTGGTGCCGACGTTCGGGCTGCTGCTCACGTCGCTGCGCAGCAGCGGCGACAACGCGTCGTCGGGATGGTGGAACGTGCTCACGGCCCCGACGCAGCTGACGTTGGAGAACTACCGCAACCTGCTGGAGAACGAGACGATCATCGGGTCGTTCTGGA
>JAAYZP010000346.1 GCA_012514785.1 Propionibacterium sp.
CACCGCCGAGGGCGGCGCGATCCAGATCTGGGACCTCGTGGACGGCCTCGAAGCGCGCGACACGTTCAGCGGCCGCTACCCGGCCGCCCCCTTCGACGCCATCGACAGCGAAGCGATCCAGCGCGAGGTCGAGGCGCTCACGCACGAGTGCGAGGACAACTACCGCATCACCGTCAACGTGGTCACGCCGTCGGCCCACGTCACCGAGCTGCGGTGCGGCGAGACGTCGTTCCTCGAACTCGTGGCGACGGCGCCCGTCCGGGTCCACCTGGGCGGCACACCGCTGCCCGACTACGCCGGGGCGTCCGTCGAGGAGACGTGGCAGCACGTGCTGGCCCAGGTCGCTCTGCTCGACCCCGACATGGCCGTCTCCCGGATCGACGTCGACGACGAGCAGGTCGGGATCTGGCTGGCCGAGCATTCCGCCACCAACGACTGCCTGCCGAGCATGAGCATCGCCCGGGACGGGTCTGAGGCCGGGTGGGCCTGCTGGTCCTCGGCCCGGGGCCCGGCGATCCCGCTCGGGGGCACCACCGCCGCCGAACTCGCCCAGCTCCAGCGGGACGTGATGACGGAGGCGGGCATCGTGGGCACGGACGGACTGGAGGCGACGATCGACGTCGCGAACGGCGTCCCCGCGCTCGCCGTGCGGCAGGGGCCGCTCGGCGCCGAAGCCCCGCTCAGATGAGGGGTCTGAACTGCGTGTTCTGCGCATGTCCAAGGTGGTTTCGACCCTTCGACCCTCCAGTGGCACTTGCTGGTTGAGCTCACGGCGCGAGGAACGAGCCCGTGATGGTCGAAACCACCCTCAGCGCTCGCAGGGAAGCGGTCAGAGGGCCGCGCCGCGGGAACCGTCGTGCCGCTTCGCGCGCTCCGCGACGATGTCCTCCGCCACCTCGCGCACACCCAACTCGTCCCACTCCGCCACACCGTCGTGCGAGGCGCGCATCACGACGGGCAGGATGCCGCGGGTGAGGTCGAGGCCGGACGTGGCGGCGTCGTCGTCTGCCGCGTCGAACAGTGCCTGCAGCAGCACGGTCACTGCGCTCAACTCGTCGGCCCGCGGATCGTGCAGCTTCTTAAGCGCACCGCGTGCGTACGCGGAGCCGGAGCCAACCGCGGCGAACCGCTGCTCCTCGTAGCGCCCGCCCAGCGCGTCGTAGGTGAACAGGCGGCCGTCGCCCGCCGCCGGGTCCCAGCCGACGAACAGCGGCTGCACCCCGAGGCCCTGCATCGCCTGCGGCAGGTTGGCGCGGATCAGGGCGCCGAGGCGGTTCGCCTTGCCGTCGAAGCTGAGCCGCGTGCCCTCCACCTTCTCGAAGTGTTCGAGCTCCACCTGGAAGAGCTTCACCAACTCCATCGCGGCGCCGGCGGATCCGGCGATGCCGATGATCGTCTCCTCGTCGGCGCCGAACACCTTGCGGATGTCGTGCAGCGCGATGACGTTGCCCATCGTCGCGCGCCGGTCCCCCGCCATGACGACGCCGTCGGCGTACTTCGCCGCGACGACGGTGGTGCCGTGCGGAGCGACCCCGGCGTCGCCCAAACCGACGTCGTGGCCGGCGCGCCGGAGCAGCTCGCTGAACGACGGGCTGCCGCCGGAGAGGTAGCTGTCCGGGAACCCAGGGCGACTCTCCATGTGTGGGCCTCACTTATAGTTACCCGCATGATGCGTGTCGTGCCGCTCGCGGTTGATCTGATCTTCGTACTGATTTTTGCCGCCATCGGCCGGGCGAGCCACGGCCTCAGCGCTCTAGGCATCCTAGCCACCGCTTGGCCGTTCCTGCTCGCCTGCCTCGTGGCGTGGGTCATCGTCGTGGCGCTCGGCGACCAGGGATTCGATCTCCGCTCGGCGCTCGTGGTGTGGCTGGTGACCTGGCTGGGCGGGATCGGGCTCCGCCTCGTCTCCGGCACCTCGGCCGAGGCGCCGTTCATCGTCGTGGCGGGGCTAGTCCTCGCCCTCGTGCTCTGGGGCTGGCGCCTGGTCCGGTTCCTCGTCACGAGACGACGTCGCACCGCCTAGGTTCGCCGGCACGTTGCGCGGGCGCGGGCCGACGTAGTCCGCACCGTAGGCGCCCGCCGCCGGACGCCGCTTGCGCATGGGCGCCACCTGGCCCGGCGCGAGACGCCGCGAGGTCAGCAGGAATCCGGTGTGGCTGGAGGTGCCGTGCCCGGGGCGGATCGCTAACCCCTCGGCATGCCAGTCGCGGATCGTCGTCTCCGTGGCGTGCGGCTCCGTGAAGCCGCCGTGCGCGCGCAGCGTGTCCGCCACCCTGCCCAGCTGGGTCGTGGTGGCGACGTAACAGCACAGGATCCCACCCGGCACGAGCCGTTCGCCGACGGCGTCGATGCACTCCCACGGCGCGAGCATGTCGAGGATCGCGCGGTCCAGGGGCCCGTCGTCGATGACGTCGACGAGGTCCCCCACCGTGAGCTGCCAACCCGGGTGCTCCTCACCGATGAACGTCGTGACGTTGCGGTGCGCGACGTCGGCGAACCCCTGCCGGCGTTCGTAGCTGCTGAGCCGGCCGCCTGGGCCGATGGCCCGCAGCAGCGCGATCGTGAGCGCGCCGGAGCCGACGCCGGCCTCCAGTACGCGTGCGCCCGGGAAGATGTCGGCCCACATGAGGATCTGCGCTGCGTCCTTCGGGTAGACGACGGCGGCTTCCCGCGGCATCGACACCATGAACTCGTGCATGATCGGGCGGAAGGCGAGGTATTCCATGCCGCCCACGGACCGGACGGTGACCCCCTCGGGGCCGCCGAGCAGGTCGTCGTGCTGCACGGCGCCGTTGGTGGTGTGCCACACCGCGCCCGGTTGCAGGATGATGGACTTGCGGCGGCCCTTCGTGTCGGTGAGGGTGACGCGCTCCCCCTCCTCCAAGGGCCCCGTCCTCACACCGGAGTACCTCAAACGGCGGCCCTCAGCTTCCGCCACACGTGCCGGAGGTCGGCCAGCGTGGTCGTCTTGAGGGCGTCGTGCGAGATGTGCATCCGGGTCTCCTGCCGGATGTGGACGAGCTCCGGGACGGCGTAGACCACGCCGCCGGCGTCGAGTCCGGAGCGGGACCCGGGCACGGAGTCCTCCAGGATGATGGCGTCGAGCGGGTCGATACCCATGCGCTCGAAGGCCAGCAGGTACGGGTCCGGGTGCGGCTTACTGCGCTCGACGTCGTCGGCGGTGATGATGAACTCGAAAACCTCCGGCAGCCGGCTGCGCGCGGCGTCGAGGATCTGCCCATTGCTGGCGGTGACGACGGCGGCGCGCACCTGCTCGCGCTCCAGTTCGTGGATGAGCGAGCGCACACCCGGCAGGAACGGCAGGTCGTGCTCGAGGATGTGGCCGGCGACGAGATCGTGCAGCTCGGCGTAGAACGCGTCGGCGCTGTCGGGGTCCCCGACGGCCTCGGCCATCTGCTTCGCGGACAGCGTCGCGGGCTGGCCGATCTTCGCGCGCATCATCTCATCGGTCCAGTGCACGCCGTGCCTGGCCATGATCTGCTGTTCGGTGCGGGCCCAGATGGGTTCGGTGTCGACGAGGGTGCCGTCGAAGTCCCAGATGACGGCTTGCAATGAATGGTTGTCAGGCACTGAAGTACTTCGCTTCCTGGTGGTGCAGGATGATGGCATCCGTGGACTGTTCGGGGTGGAGCTGGAGTTCCTCGCTGAGTTCGACGCCGATGCG
>JAAYZP010000347.1 GCA_012514785.1 Propionibacterium sp.
CACCGTCGTCGCCACCAGGTACGAGAGCGTGACCCACTGGGCGCTCACCATCGAGATGCCGAACTGCACGGAGATCTCCGGCAGTGCGACGTTCGCGATGCTCATGCCGAGCTGGGAGACCACGGTGATCAGCGCGAGCGCCACCAGGGGTGGTACCGATCGCGGTGCGGTGCGGCCTCGTGCGGACAGTGCGGGCGTCGTGGTGTGCATGCGTTCATGATCGCCAGCACCTAATGAGAACGCAACTCAGTTTGCTGAAACGGCAAAGCGGGGTCGGCGTGGGCCTACGGGGTCAGCGTCGATTGACGACGACGGTGCCGAGCAGCATGTCGTTGAGCCCACGTCGCTCGGCCCCGACCACGACCATGGGCAGCACGAGGCACTTCAGCGCGGTGCGGACCGTGGGGCGCCACCAGCCGAGCGGTTCGCCGTCGAGCCTGGTCACGCCGATGCGCGCGATGAGCTGGCCGAACGAACTGCCCGTCACCGTGGTGAGCACGGATGCCTCGACGAAGTAGACCGCGAGGATCATGAAGCTCTTCCAGCCGGATTCGTTCAGCACTCCCGTGCCGAAGATCAGCGTGGCGACAACCATCGACGCCGCCCAGTCGCCCACCAGCGCCCCGATGCGCGGCCACCAGCCGGCGAGGGACCCCCGACCCGAAGCGGGCAAACCGATACTCTGTCCTGGATAGCTCACGCGCGAGAGCCTACCGCCTCCCGGCGATGGGGCGCCTAGCACGCCGACGGGCCCGGCACCGGCGCGGATTTTTCGCTGAACACCCCGTCCTGGCCGGGCGGCGGCGTCGTATCGTGAGTCGCGGGTTCGCCGATGGTGGCCCGAAAGTTTCTGGATGAAGGAGTGGTTGCGATGTTCAACGATGCAACAGAACTGCTCGCATACGTGCGTGAGGAGGGGATCGAGACGATCGACGTCCGGTTCTGCGACCTCCCAGGCGTCATGCAGCATTTCACGGTCCCCGCGGGGGCGTTCGACGAGTCGGTCTTCCGCGACGGGCTCAGCTTCGACGGCTCCTCCATCACCGGTTTCCAGAAGATCCACGAGTCGGACATGGCCCTGCTGCCCGACCCGACGACGGCCTACGTCGACCCGTTCCGTCGCTCCAGGACGCTGAACGTCAACTTCTTCGTGCACGACCCCCTCACCCAGGAGCCGTACTCCCGCGACCCGCGCAACATCGCGCGCAAGGCCGAGGCCTACCTGCAGTCCACCGGCATCGCCGACACCGCGTACTTCGCGCCCGAGGCCGAGTTCTACGTCTTCGACGACATCCGCTTCGACAACACCGCCAACGCCGCGTATTACCACATCGATTCCGAGGCGGGCGCCTGGAACTCGGGCCGCGTCGAGGACGGCGGCAACCGCGGCTACAAGGTGAAGTACAAGGGCGGCTACTTCCCCGTCGCGCCCGTGGACCACTTCGGCGACCTGCGCGACGACATCGTGCGCCACATGGAGGGCTCGGGGCTCTTCGTCGAGCGGGCCCACCACGAGGTCGGCACCGCCGGCCAGGCGGAGATCAACTGGCGCTACGACACGCTGCTGACCGCCGCCGACGACGTGATGAAGTTCAAGTACCTCGTGAAGAACACGGCGTGGGAGGCGAACAAGACCGCCACCTTCATGCCCAAGCCGATCTTCGGCGACAACGGCTCCGGGATGCACACCCACCAGTCGCTCTGGAAGGACGGCGAGCCGCTCTTCTACGACGAGTCCGGCTACGGCGGCCTGTCGGACATCGCGCGCTGGTACATCGGCGGCCTGCTCC
>JAAYZP010000044.1 GCA_012514785.1 Propionibacterium sp.
AGGGACGCAAGTTCCTCGGCGCGGGCCACAGAGTCCGCCTCGAGCACGCGCTCCACCCACGGTTCCGCCCCCAGCAGGGCCGCGAGTCCGCGCCGGACGACGGGGTGGTCGTCCACCACCAGCACCAGTCTCCTTGGCCCATCGCCCATGCCTGCGCTCCTTCTTGCTCCTGTGAGGAAGCTCACGGAACCATTGTGCTGCCTGGACTCCGTGTGCTGCCATAATCACGGGCAACCAGCCGAAGCTCACGCACCACCAGGAGACTGCGATGTCCGACCGCTTGGGTAGCGCCGACCTCATCGTCGCCCTTTCCGCCACTGACGACTGGATGCAGGTCAGTAGCGTGGACGAGCTCCGAGACCATGGCCGCGTGCACCGTGAGGGCCGGGGCTCGCACGTCGGACACGGTCTCGAGCTCGACTTCTACGACGAGTCCGGCCGGCTCCTGCGCCCGCTGCTGGCAATGGACCTCGAGGTGCAGGGATTCGTCGTCTGCACACCCGCCCAACCGGAGGCTATGGAAAGTCGGATCCGAACCGTCCTGGGGCGGGTACGCGAGCGTGCGGCGGACCATCCGCAATACGGTGCCGCCGGGCGTCTTGAGCACGTCCCGGCTCCGGGCGACCTGTCGGCACTGCTCGAATGGGTCCGGACCGCGACGACCGAGGACGCACGCGGCCACCAATCCGGGTGGTTGCACAACCTGCTGCACGCCATAGTGGGGTGAACCGCCCGGTCGCACGCCTACCGACATCGCCCGATGTCGTGCTGCTGACGCTCACGATCGGTGCGGGGCTGCTGTCCGCAACGGTCATCGCGGGACTCGCGCTCGGGCACACCGCGGGCAGCTGGCCGACGATCGTGCCGTCGGTGGTGCTGGTGCTGGGCTGCTTCCCCATCGGCCTGTTCGTCCTGAGAGCCAGGCCCGGCAACAGGGTAGGACTGTCGCTGAGCCTCGTCGGGATCACTGCGCTGGTCGCGGTCGCCGCGACCGCATGGTCGGCACTCGGCACGCCCGCATGGCTCGCGGAGTGGGCTTGGTGGCCCCCGTGGGTACTGGTGGTCGCAACCCTGACGCTCTATCCGGGCAGGGCAGCCATCGGCCTGACGCGGACGCGGCTCCTGGTGGCTTCCCTGGCTGCTGGGAGCGTCTCGACGGTGGCCTTGGCGGTCGCGACCGGCCTGTCTCCCGGCCTGCTGACGGCGGCTGTGCAGGCCGAGGGTGCCGTACGAGCCCTGCTGGTCGTCGCGGCCACGACGATGCTGGTGGTCGTCGGTGCGGCAATCGGCTCCGTCGTCGATCTCGTGCGGCGCGCCCGCAGCGGCTCGCCGGTGGAGCGCAGCCGACTGCGGGCGCTGCTGCCCGCGGGCATGCTGATCGTCGGAGGGCTGACCGTCGAGGTCGTCGGTCTGCCGTACGCGACCGTTCCGGGCCTGCTCGCGCTCCCCATCGGCATGGGGATCGCGATCCTCGCCCATCACCTCGACGATCTCGACCTGCTGGTGAACCGAGCAGTCGTCTGGCTGATTCTGACCGCACTCCTGTTCGCGGCCTTCGCCGGGACTGTGGCGCTGCTCAGTACCACCGCGCTGGCCGGGGAGCCCATCGTCGTGTCCGCGCTCGGCACGGCGGCAGTCGCCGTGGGATTCGACCCTGTGCGACGGCGAGTGCAGCGGGCCGTCGACAGGCTGCTCTTCGGTGAGACGGACAGTCCCGTGAAGGTGTTGAGCGACCTGGGCCGACGCATGCAGGCAGCGGTCGACCCAGGCGAGCTGCTCGCCGATCTCGTCGCCGCCGTCGGCACGTCGTTGCGGGTGCCGTATGTGCGGATGGAGGTTCATGGGCACGACGGGCTGACCCTGACGACCGTGGAGGACGGGCGCCCCCAGCCCGGGCCCGGCGAGTTCGTGATGCGAGCCCACGGTGAGCAGGTGGGCCGACTCCTGGTGGCACCGCGTCGTACCGGCGAGGTGTTCACCTCGAGGGAGGCGGAGCTCCTGCAGGACATTGCGGGCCAGGCGGCCATCGCTGCCCGCTCCTACCGCGTCACGCTCGAGCTGCGGCAGGCGCGCGAGTCGCTCGTGCGCAGTCGCGAGGACGAGCGGCTCCGGATCCGCAGGGATCTCCACGACGGACTCGGGCCGGCACTCGCGGGCGCGAGGATGCAGGTGGCTGCCGCGCGTCACGTGGCGGACACGGCACCCGAACTGCTCGGATCGGTGCAGGACACCCTGGCCGAGTGCAGCCGCGAGGTGCGCCGGATCGTCGACAATATTCGCCCCGGAGCGCTCGACCGAGGGCTGCTGCCCGCGATCCGACACCGGGCCGATGCCATCGGACCCGTTCCGCAGGTCACGGTGGAAGCGACCGGTGACCTGAATGATCTGGGAGCGGCCGTCGAGGTGGCCGTCTATCGCATCGTGACCGAGGCCCTGTCCAACGCCGCACACCACTCCGGCGCCGAGCACCTGCGGGTGATGCTCGACGGCACCGGAGCGCAATTACTCGTGGAGGTACGCGACGACGGGCGTGGTGGGGCAGCCCCACGCGAGGGCGGCATCGGACTGGAGTCGATGCGGCAGCGGACCGAGGAACTGGGAGGACGTTTCGCCCTCGAGAGCGGCACGACAGGCACCGTGATCCGTTTGACCCTGCCGCGTTGAGCGAGGCTCGCCCAACGCGGGGTGGGGACGGTGTCCCCCTCGCGGCGGGGCAAAGTCCCTCGACCTCGGGACAGGACGCCAAGGATGCTGGGTTCACCGCTCGGAAGCGCCGGGCAACGCACTCGAAGGAGCAACCACCATGAGCCTCAAGACCCGTCTCACCCGTCTCGCCATCGCCGCTGCACTGGGCCTGAGCATGCTGGGCATGAACACCTCGGCAACCGCGGCTCCACCCCCGCGGGTTCCCGCCCCGCTACCTGCGCCTGGACCCGTGACCGACAACTCACCCATCACCTGCGGAGCACCGGTCAACTCATCCCAGAACCTCTCCTTCCAGAAGCGGAGCTGGCCGCTGACCGGCGGCTTGAACATGAACACCAACGGCAGGGTCACGCGCAACAGCGGGATGGTGGACGCCACGGTGCACATCTACAACAGCTACTGGGGTACTGGCTACACCGGCTCCGTGATGCTGCTGCTTCGCGACAACTGCGGCGGCCTGATCGGGGTCACCGAGCCAGCGAGATGGGGAGTGGAGGCCAAGGCGTGGTTCTGGAACGCCAATGAGCGACACGAGCACTACGTCGCGAGGGTTGACCAGCGGATCACCAGCCGCGTCGCCTCGGTGGAGGTCATCCACAACCGCTACACGACGGGCGAGAACATGAAGGCTTCCTACAACGCCGCTCGCGATATCGCCTGCATCAATATCCTGAAACTGATCAACGGCACGGATATCTGCCCGATCCCCCAGCTCAGCCGCTGACGGGAAGCGCGCCCCGTCGAAGACGGTGCCCGGCAGAAGCCGGTCAGAGAACGAGAGCTTGCCCCACCGCGCGGAGGGGCAGGCTCTCCCACGATTTCGGGTTTCCGCGGAGCATGCGCTAATCTTCTTCGAGTCGCGAAACGACGACGGGGCTATGGCGCAGTTGGTAGCGCGCTTCCATGGCATGGAAGAGGTCAGGGGTTCGAATCCCCTTAGCTCCACAAACGAACCGGCATCTGGCTTAGCCAGATGCCGGTTTCGCCTTTCGGAGGGTACGAATCGGGCAGGGCATCAGCCCTCGGACAGCGCGTCGAGCGCGGCTTGCGTCCCGTCCGACAGCGTGGTGCCGAGCCAGGCCCCCTCCTGCGTCCAGGTCACCCAACGGCCGTCATCGATCCTCCACATGGTGAACGGGTCGCCGTGCATGGTCAGGAGCACGAGGCTGCGGGTCTGCGAGATGTCGCCTGGTTCGTCGAGCACCGTGGCACCTTGGAGGGCGGCATGAATCTCGAAAGCCAGGTCGGGGTCGAGTTCGTGCTCGACGGTCTCCGCAGGCACGGCGTCCGCGTCGATCTCGCAGTAGCTGCCACCAACGATGCGCCCGGTGTGGTCGATGGGCATCGTCGAGTGCAGTTCGGGGCAGAGCGGACCCGGCCGACCGTGCATCTCCTCGCTGTCGGCACGTTGCGCGCGCCACAGCTCCTGCAGCCCGTCGAAGTATCCCCGTCCACCGAGTACGTCCTCACCGGCGATCACGTCACGGCAGCCGAAGTCCTCGACCTGCACCACGCGCTGCGCGCCATCGGCATAGAGGTGGACGACGAGGTAGGTCACGCCGAGATCGCTCTCGCATTCCGCCGAGGGATCGGCCGCGTCGAGATCCTGCAGGAGCTCCACCGCCTCCGGGAGGCGGGTGGTGAGGGGCTCGACCGGCGGCACGACGGCCAGCGTCCAGTCGTCCGTGACGGCCGGGCAGATCCAGATGGCATCCGGTGTCTCGTCGACGTCCAGGGGCGAGGAAGGGATGCCGTCGCCGCTCACGGTACAGCGTTCGGGCAGCCAGGGCTGGGGTGCCTCAGTCGACGACGGGGAGGTTGCCGTGGGCCCGGGCGCGCTGCCGGGATCCGGGGCCACACCGTCGAGTTGTACGGCTATGGCCTCGGCGAGCTCAGGGTCGGGCTCCCAGCGCATGGGCTGATTGCCGCTCAACCATTCGTAGGTGAGCCCATCGTTGGTGCTGAGGCGGATTGATTCGGCGAACCGGGTGGCCAGTTCGAGCGTCCACCCGGTGTTGCCCGGGCCGGGTGCCGTCGCGTCGACGGCCGCTGCCGTCTCGAGGATGTCGTCGCGAATCCTCGCGACGAGGTCCTCGGGCAACTCCGTGGCCGCCGCGGACGGGTCCTCGTCGTCGTTGCGGCAGAGCGCCCCGCCGGTGACGTCCTCCAGCGCGGGGGTCATGATGAAGCCGGAAGTCAGGCACGGTCGGTACGGGTTCACCAGGTCGGGGCTGGCAGCACGCTGCTCCGCCCACAGCTCACGAGCCAGGTCGAACAGCTCTTGCCCGCCGTCACGCAGCGACTGGCCGTCGGTGGTGGTGCGACATCCGTGCAGCTCGCCCTGCAGGACCTTTCGGCCCCCGTCGCCGTACTCGAATACGAGCGCATAGCTGAGGGTGTACTCCTCGGTGCAGGCGATGTCGGCAGGCAGGTCGTCGGCGTTGTGCCACAACTCGACGAGCCGGTCCGGATCCGTCTCCAGTGCTTCGAGCGGGCCCATCGTGCCCCATGCGTAGTCGGCCTGATCGGGGACGTGGTCACCGCAGAACCATGCCCGTTCCGCGCCCTCCTCGACTGCGCCGGAGGGCTCGGGGCGCGGCGACTCGAGGCATGGATTGGCCAGCGTTGCGGCCGGTGTGGGTGTCTCGGCGGGCCCGGCCGTGATGATGTCGCTCTGCCCGAGCTGCATCACGATCGGGACGGCGAGTGCGACTGCGACGATGGCCGCTGCACCACCCAGTGTGGCGTGTCGTCGTCGCCGCTTGCGGCGGGCCCCCGCCAGCAGCCCTTCGGGGACGTCCCTGTCGGGGGTTGCGCGGTCGAGGATGTTGGCGACGTCAGGGTCGAGGTCGTCGTTGGGCTGGTTCATGCTCTGGCCTCCATCAGGTGAGGTGCTTCCCGCAGTGCGCGGACCCCGCGGGCGGTGTACGTGGTGACGGTTCCGGTGCTGATGCCCAGCGTTTTCGCCACGTCGGCGATGCTGCGGTCCTCGAGGTAGCGCATGACCAGCACGGCCCGCTGCATGCGGGGCAGCGTGTCCAGAGCTTTGAGCACATCGACCCGGAGCGCGACGTCAGCGGCCTCCACCGGAGGCTGCCGGACCTCGTCGCTCGTCGACTCCCCGCGCCAGCTGAGGCGCCGCCACCAGGAGACGTAGGTGCGATACAGGGTGGTACGCACGTAGGCCTCGAACTTGTGGTCGTTGGCCAGGACGTCGTAGCGGCTGTAGCACTTGGACAGCGCCGTCTGCAGGAGGTCCTCGGCGTGATGATCGTCACCGACCAGCAGCCAGGCAGCACGCAACAGCGCTCGCCCCCGTTGCGCGACGAAGCGCTCCAGACTGCTGGCAGTGACATCTGACTCCATCGTTGAGCCTCCTTGCCTGATACGACGCTGCGGGGGTGCCGAAACAGAGTCACGATCGCTGCATCAATCTTCCACCACGGCCGCAAGACCCGTCCCCGAAACATGGATCGAAGGCCGTTTTGAGCCTCCGCCGGGACCAGATCCCCGCGATGGTCGCAGATGGTTTCGACGGACGCTCGCTGCTCAACCGTCGAAGGCCCTGTTGATTGAGCTTCGCGGCGCGACGAAGAAGCCCGCGAAGGGTCGAAATCACGCCGAACATCCGCTGGGACAGGGGTTGCTGCGCTGGTCCGGGGTGGTTTCGACCACGCCGCAGGGACTCCGTCCCGGAGGCGGCTCAACCATCAATGGGCTTTGATGATTGAGCCAGCGCCGCGACGAAGGAGTCCGCGATGGTGGTTCCTGAGCTCGCCCGCGACGAAGGAGCTGGCGATGGTCGAAGGATCGAAATCACCGTCAGCTTCCGCTGAGACCGGAACCCTGCGCTGGCCGGGGGTGGTTTCGACGGACGCTCGC
>JAAYZP010000348.1 GCA_012514785.1 Propionibacterium sp.
CGTCGACGCGGGCAGCCGGCCCCGCCGACGGGTCGCCGGCCCGGATGGCGTCCGCGCTCAATGCGACGGCCAGCCGGTAGAGGTCGTCGCGGACGGACGACTTCGCGATGGCGTCCCACCGGCTCGCATCCGGGACGGCGTCGACGACACCGAGGAGGTCGTCGAGGTGGATGATGTCCGCCAAGCGGTGGTAGGCGCGGGCCACCTCCACGACGTCGACGCCGAGCTCCTGGGCCAGCTCGACGACGCCGAGCCGTGCGCCGGCGTAGGCGAAACTGGCCGCGTGCCGGGCCAACTCTCCCGGTGCGCCGTGGGCCTCGCGCTCGTCCGCGACGGCGAGCAGCCGTTCGCGTTCCTGCTCGGTCAGGCGCTCCACCGGGTCGGTCTGCAGGCGGGTCACGTCGTCGGCGTAGCGATCGAGCTCGTGCGCGATCTGCGCCAGCGGGAGTTCCCGACGCAGCAGGTGCCACACGGCGCGCTCGAGGAGCCTGCGGAAGTCGATGAACAGCTCGCACTGGACCGCGCTCGGCACACGTCCGTCGAGGGCTTCGACCGAGGCGACGTAGGACCGCTGGTCGTAGACCTCGCGCGCGATGACGTAGGCCCTGGCCACCTCCGCCAGCGAGGCCCCGGTCTCCTCCATCGCCCGGTGCGCGAAGGTGATGCCGCCGCGGTTGACCAGCGAGTTCGCGACGCGGTTGGCGATGATCTCGCGCCGCAGCGGGTGCCGGGCGATGGCGTCGCGGAAAGCGTGCAGCGGCGCCGGGAAGTAGTCGACGAGCTCCCGCTCGAGCCATGGGTCGTCGGGGACGTCCGAGGCGAGGAGCGCCTCCTTGAGCGCGAGCTTGGCGTAGGAGACCAGCACCGCGAACTCCGGCGAGCTGAGCCCCTGGCCCTCCTTCGCGCGCTTCGCCAGCTCGTCGTCGCCGGGCAGCGCTTCGAGCCCGCGTTCCAGGGTCCCCGTGCGTTCGAGCCACGCCATGAGCCGCCCGTGGGCCCGCACCATGCCGCGCCCGAGATGGCGGGCGTTGGCGAGCAGGATGTTCTGCTCGTAGTTGGTGCGGAGCACGCGCTGCGCGACCTCCTCGGTCATGGAGACGAGCAGGTCGTTGCGCTGCCGCTCGGCCAGGCCCCCGTCCGCGACGACGCGGTCCAGGAGGATCTTGATGTTGACCTCGTGGTCGGAGGAGTCGACGCCGGCGGAGTTGTCGATCGCATCGGTGTTGATGTGGACGCCGCGGCGGGCCGCCTCGATGCGTCCCAGCTGGCTGACGCCGAGGTTGCCGCCCTCGCCGACGACCCGGCACCGCAGGGCCTTGCCGTCGACGCGGACGCCGTCGTTGGCGCGGTCGCCGATCTCGGCGTGGGTCTCGTGCGAGGCCTTGACGTAGGTCCCGATGCCGCCGTTCCAGAGCAGGTCGACGTCGGCCCGCAGGATCGCGCGGATCAACTCGGCGGGGGTGACGCCGTCGGCATCGCCCAGCGGCAGCAGGGCGCGCAGCTCCTCCGTGACCGCCACGGACTTCGCGTCGCGCGGGAACACGCCGCCGCCGGGGCTGATCAGCTCGGCGGAATAGTCGGCCCACGTCGAGTTCGGCAGCTCGAAGAGCCGACGTCGCTCCTCGAATGAGACCTCCGCGTCGGGGTTCGGGTCGACGAACACGTGTCGGTGGTTGAAGGCCGCCACGAGGCGGATGTGGCGGCTGAGCAGCATGCCGTTGCCGAAGACGTCCCCGCTCATGTCGCCGACGCCGACGACGGTGATGTCCTCGCGCTCGGGGTCGGTGCCGAGCTTCAGGAAGTGTCGTTTCACGGACTCCCACGCGCCGCGGGCGGTGATGCCCATCGCCTTGTGGTCGTAGCCGGTGGATCCGCCGGAGGCGAAGGCGTCGCCGAGCCAGAACCCGTGCTGCAGCGAGACCTCGTTGGCGACGTCGGAGAAGCTCGCCGTGCCCTTGTCCGCCGCCACCACCAGGTAGGTGTCGTCATCGTCGTGGCGGACCACGCCGTCCGGGGGTACGACGGCGCCGTCGACGAGGTTGTCGGTGACCGCCAGCAGCGCCGAGACGAACCGACGGTACGCGTCGCGACCCTCGGCGAACCACGCGGCGCGGTCGCGCTGCGGGTCGGGCAGCAGCTTGGGGAAGAAGGCCCCCTTGGCGCCCGACGGCACGATGACGGCGTTCTTCACCATCTGCGCCTTGACAAGGCCCAGCACCTCGGTGCGGAAGTCGTCGGCACGGTCGGACCAGCGCAGGCCGCCGCGCGC
>JAAYZP010000349.1 GCA_012514785.1 Propionibacterium sp.
GCGCTGGTCGAGTTGGCTCGAGTTGGCCTGCTCGAGCGCCATGTAGGCGGGCGTGCCAGCGGTCATGGTGTCGCGGTACTCGTCCAGCAGCGACTTCGCCACCCCCAGGTCGGCGAGCATCACCCGCACCCCGCCGGGGGTGTTGTTGAGCAGGATGTTGCCGGGGGTGACGTCGCGATGCACGAGCTGGTTCTTGTGCAGCACCTCCAGAGCGCGCGTCGCCTCCGCGCAGAGCCTGAGCGCGAGCCCGGGCGCCACGGGGCGCTTGCGCAGCTGCTCCAACGATCCGCCGTTGGCGAAGTCCATCACGTAGTAGGGCTGCCCGCGCTGCGTGGTGCCGATGTCGTAGACCCCGACGATGCGCTCGTCGGAGAGGCGACGCAGCAGCCGCGCCTCGGCCAGGAACCGGGATCGCACGTCGTCGTTGGCGGACCAGTTCTCCGCGAGCACCTTGACCGCGACCGGCACGTCGAGCGTGTCGTCCTGACCCTGGTACACCGTGGCGAAAGAGCCGGCGCCGATGCGCCCACATATCCGGTACCGGCCGATCATTTCCATAGCGCCCCCATTATCGACCCCACAGGCCGCGGAAAGAAACCGCCGCTCAATGTCTGGCATCCTAGGCACATGACGCAGACGCCGCAGCAGCCGCCAGCAGGTTGGTACCCCGACCCCGCAGGCGGGAATGGTGAACGCTTCTGGGACGGCGGTGCGTGGTCGCAGTCGACGCGCGACCCGAAGCCCGAGCCCGTGCACCCCGCTGATCCGGGCCCCGCCCGTCAGACGTCCGCACCCCCCGCGCCCGGCCACGAGCCGCGGCCACCGTCGCCGCACGGCAGCGGTCCGCAGCCGCAGCACCCCTATGCGCAGCACGGGCCCGACCCGCGCCTGCAGATGTACGGCGGCAAGCAGATCCCCGTGCAGGGCAAGTACGCGCTCGCCGGGTTCTGGCGCCGCGTGCTCGGCTACATCGCTGACTGGCTGCTCATGACGCTCCTCGCGATGCTGCTCGTCGGCGACCTGCAGACCCGGGTGTCGACGGCGATGTCCAACTACCTGGCGCAGCAGCTCGGCACCATGATCGATCCCGCGATCCCGCCGCCCACGATCCCCGGCGCGTTGTTCGCGGACGTGGCGATCCTGGCGGTCGTCGGCGTCCTGCTCGTGGCCGGCTACCGGGTGATCACCGTCGGGCTGTTGAACGCCACCCTCGGCCAGAAGCTCGTGGGGATCCGCGTGGCACGGCTGGGCGACGAGGAGCTGGGCGACGTCGGCTGGCGCGCAGCCATCCTCCGCGGCGTCTTCGCGGGCCTCCTCTACGAAACCATCGGCGTCATCGCCCAGATCAGCGTCCTGTTCACGGATCGCAAGCAGACGGTGCCCGACCTCCTATCCAAGACCGTCGTCGTGAACACCCGAGAGGCCGTCCAGTGACCCAACCCCACGACTCCCTGATCGCGCTCGCCGATCACTTCGGCATCGCACGTGACTTCTGGGACTGGAAGGGGCGGCACGTCACCATCCCGGCCGAGACGATCACCGCCGTGCTCTCGGCCCTGGACATCGACGCGAGCACCCCGGAGCGGTGCGAGGCGGCGCTGGTGGGGCTCGAGGACGAGCGCTGGCGGCGCACGCTGCCGGCGTGCACCGTCGTCGAGCAGGGGCAGCTGAAGGACGTCGACGTGCACGTCCCGGCCGGCACCGACGTGTCGCTGGAGATCCAGCTGGAGCAGGGCGGCAGGCGCCCCGCGCAGCAGGTCGACAACTTCGCGCCCGAGCGCGTCGTCGACGGTGTGGCCCGCGGTGAGGCGACGTTCCGGTTGGGCGGGGACCTGCCCACCGGCTACCACCGCATCGTCGCCCACACGGCGCAGGGCGAGGTGTACTCGACGTTCATCGTCACCCCGAGCTACGTCGGCTTCCCCGCATCCATGCAGGGCAAGCGCGCCTGGGGGTACGCCACGCAGCTGTACTCCGTGGCCTCCGAGGGCTCGTGGGGCGTGGGCGACCTGGCCGACCTGGCCGACCTGCTGACCTGGTCCGGCGCCAAGCAGTTCGCCGACTACGTGCTCATCAACCCTCTCCACGCCGCGCAGATCAAGCCGCCGATGGAGCCCTCGCCGTACCTGCCGTCGAGCCGCCGCTTCGTCAACCCGATGTACATCCGCCCCGAGCTCATCCCCGAGTTCATCCAGCTGAAGGGGAAGCGGCGACGTCGCATCGAGGAGTTGCGCGACGAGGCCCGCGCCGTCGGCGACGCCACGGGCCGGGTCGAGCGGGACGCGGTCTGGGCGCACAAGATCGAGGCTCTGCGCGACGTGTTCGAGGTGGGGCTGCGGCCCGCCCGCCAGCTGGCGTTCGAGGACTTCCAGCGCCGCGAGGGCACCGGGGTGCGGCTGTTCGCGCTCTGGAGCGTGCTGACGCTCGAGCTGGGCCAGAGCTGGCGCGAGTGGCCCTCGGAATACCGGCAGCCCGACTCGGAGGCGGTGCGCGCGTTCGAGGCGCAGCACCGCGACGAGGTGACGTTCCACGAGTGGCTGCAGTGGATCGCGCAGGAGCAGATCAGCCGCGCGCAGACCGCTGCCGAAGAGGTCGGCATGAGCATCGGGGTGGTGACCGACCTCGCGGTGGGCGTGCACAAGGACTCCGCCGAGACGTGGATGATGCCGGACGTCTTCGCGCAGGGCATGCACGTGGGGGCCCCGCCGGACAACTACAACCTGCACGGCCAGGACTGGGGCCAGCCGCCGTGGCGCCCCGACCGGCTGGAGGACCTCGCCTACGGGCCGTTCCGGGCGATGGTCGCGGCCACGCTGCGCCGCGTGGGCGGCGTGCGGATCGACCACATCATCGGCCTGTTCCGGCTGTGGTGGGTGCCGCAGGGATTGGGGCCCGGCCTCGGCACCTACGTGAATTACAACCACGAGGCGCTGATCGGCATCCTCGCACTGGAGGCGCAGCGTGCCCAGGCGCTCATCGTCGGGGAGGACCTCGGCACGGTGGAGCCGTGGGTGCGCGACTACCTCGACCGACGCGGGCTGCTCGGCACGTCGGTGCTGTGGTTCGAGTACGGCCACGACGGCAAGCCGCTGTCCTCGGAACACTGGCGCGAGTACTGCATGGCGTCGGTCACCACCCACGATCTCCCGCCGACGATCGGCTACCTCGCCCGCGATCACGTCCGCCTCCGCCACGAACTCGGCCTGCTCACCGAGCCGCTCGAGGCTGAGCTCGAGCACTCGAAGCGCGAGCAGTCCGCGTGGCTGGGCAAGCTCATCGACGCCGGTCACCTCGACCCGTCGCTGGCCGAGGACCCTGTGGAGGTGATGTTGGCGCTGCACCGGTTCATCTGCCACAGCCCGTCCAGGGTCCTGCTCGCCAACCTGGTGGACGCCGTCGGGGAGCGCCGCATGCAGAACCAGCCGGGCACCGTCAACGAGTACCCCAACTGGCGGGTGCCGCTCGGTGACGCCTCCGGTGAGACGATCCTGCTGGAGGACGTGTTCGAGGCGGAGCTGCCGGAGCGGCTCGCGGCCGTCATGAACGGGCGCGAGGAGCAGCCGACGTCGGACTGGGGCTGACGCTAGTCCTGCTGGTTGCCGGGCTCGGCGAGGATGGCGTCGAGCCGGCCGTCGAGGTCGTCGAGCTGGGCGATGATCTCGTGCCAGCTGGAGTCGAACAGCTCGTTCAGCGGTACGGAGCGGCGGGACTCGGCGGCGTTGAGCGCCGCGTTGGCCACGGCCGGCAGCAGATCGAGGTGCGCCGCGCTGGGCACGACGATCCGCTCGATGAGGCAGTCGTTGCCGTCGACGAGGACCGCGACGCCGGCCCGCGTCGCTTCGAAGTCCTCGCTGATCCAGTCGCTGGGATCCTCGGGCGCGGCCGCACCCTCCAGGAGCGCGAGCAGGCGCGGCGGGAGGTCGGGGTCGATCGTCGCGGCCAGGTGCTTCGCGAGCGCGGACCGTGCGGCGAGCAGCGCCTGGTTGATCGCGCTGCGGATGGATTCCGCGGTGCCAGCTTCGAACCGGCCCACGCGCACGACGGATACCGACAGTGTCCCGTCCACTGTCGCGCTAACTTGGCCGGCGACTCCTTCGAACCGCCGCTCGGCAAACCTCGCGAGTGCATCCCACGAGGCCTCCTCGTGCGAGTCGGTCATGATCGGATTCAAGCACGACTCGGCGGGATTAGTTCGGATTATGAAAAGATTTCCTCGCCGCGTCGTCCGTGCGCGGGCGACGTAGGGTGGAACCGATGGCTATCCACGATGATCTCCAATTCAGTGTTCCCAACGACAACTGGGAGCCCGCGACTCCCCCCGAGGGCCAGGCCTTCATCGCGATGCGCGCGGGGGAGTTCCAGCACTTCCGGCCGAGCATCAGCGTCGACGTCGCCGAGCTCCAGCCCGGCGCCACGCTCGAGGGCGCGGGCGAGCAGATGTACCAGCGCCTCCGCGAACTCGACGACGACGCCTCCCTCGTCCGGCGGGGCGGTGAGGACGGGATGTCCACCGTCGTGCAGCGCGTCGAGTTCGGCGCCGACGTGGCGGAGGGCACGACGATCAGTCTCGTGCAGTTGCAGTTCCTGACGGAGGTGCCCGAGTCCGGCGGCGACCGTCGCGTCGCGATGTGTTTCATGCTGACTGCGGAGGCGGGCACCATCAGCGAGTACGCGGACGACTTCGAGACCTTCCTGACGCAGTTCAACTGACGTCGGCCAGCCGCTCACTGGACAAAGTGATCCTGTGCGGCCAGTGACGCGCTTCCGTTCACGAAGTCCCCGGACTTCGGCCGCCGTGCCTTCTTGCCGTACAGCACTCCGCTGTACTCTGGGGTCTATGAAGATGCCAGTCACGACGCCCGAAACGCGCGTTCTACGCGAGCTGATTGACGCGCGCCGCGACGAATTCCAGACGCTGCTGGAGCAGTACGCGGCGACGAACCCGAAGCTCTTCGGCTCGGTCGCCCGCGGCACTGCGGCAGAGGGCAGTGACATCGACATCATCGTCGAAATGGATCCTGCTGATGGAAACCTTCTGATGCGGGCATCCGGGCTGATGGAGGAGACCCGCTCACTTTTCGGCCGGGACGACATCGACATCTTCCCCAGACAACTGCTCAAGCGGCCTGTTTCCCAGTCGGCGCTGGACGACGCGGTTGAGCTGTGAGCAGCGGTGGCGAGGAGCGCGTCGCTGACATTCTCCGTTCGGTGGACCGGTGCCAGAAATATGTCGGAGCACTCGACAGCGATGATCCCGACCTTGTGGACATGGCGGAGGATGCCATCGAACGGAACCTGCAGATCATCGGCGAAGCAGCAAAGCTATTCCCATCGGAGATCATCGATGCTCATCCCGGGATCGCGTGGCCGCAGATCCGCGGGTTCCGCAACATTCTCGTCCACCGGTACTTCGGCGTCGACCCGGATATCGTGCGCGACGTCGTGCGGACACACTTACCGCCACTCGTTGCTGCACTTCGAGGCTACGTCGACGAGTAGGGACTGAGCGACGAGCAGACCCTCACGCTCAGCGTTTGTAGGGGCTCGGGCCCTCCGCGCCGTGCTCGTCGACGATGATCGTCTCGAGCACCGGCTCGCCGCGGGAGATGCGTCGCGCCGCGCGCGGCAACTCCGCCCGCGCACGCAGGTGGTGGGCGCGGGCCTCGTCGAGGCCGCTGGTGTAGTGGCGCTCGCCGTCGACGAACATCTCCACGATCAGGTCGCGGTCGTCGCCGTCGTTGAGCGGGGAATTGCCGAGGCCGATGATCTCCGCCTCGGCCTCGCCGTGCACGTCGCGACGGCGCATCGCGAACTTCCTGCCGCCCAGGCTGCTCTTGTTCTTGGACTCCTTCGCGACGGAGACGAGCTCAGCGTCCGGGTCGTCGGACTCCGCGCGCGCCACCAGTTTGTAGACGAACGAGCATGTGGGGTGCCCGGAGCCGGTCACGAGCTGGGTGCCGACGCCGTAGCCGTCGACGGGCGCGCCCGAGAGGGCGGCGATCTGCCACTCGTCGAGGTCGGAGGTGACCATGATCTTCGTGTTGGTCGCGCCCAGGTCGTCGAGCAGGTCGCGGGCCTCGCGGGCGACGAGGGCGAGGTCGCCGGAGTCGAGCCGGACCGAGCCCAGGCGGCCCTCCGTCAGCTCCAC
>JAAYZP010000350.1 GCA_012514785.1 Propionibacterium sp.
GAATCGCTCGACGCGCTCGGAACGCACATGCCCTGCCGGGACGGTGCGACGTTCGAGCATCGCCGACTCCTTGGTGGACCGGGCGGCGAACTGCTTCACCATCTCCTTGACTACGATTCGGCGCTCCACGGTTCGCACCTCCTTCTGGTCGACCTGGTCGGCGTGGTCACCCATTCTAGCGCCGGGCTTGTACTGAGCCGCTAGCCTTCCGCTCGTGCGCGATCTGACGGAGAAGTACCTTCAGGAGCGGCTGACCGCCACCTTCGCCTCCGAGCCGCGGGTCAAGGTGCTGCGCCGTGAGATCAGGGTCCAGACCGCTGACGGCAGAGGAGTCGCTGGCACGGTGTTCCTCAACCACGTGGCGAGCGGCCGCTGCTTCACCATCAGCGCTTCGGCCGCCGAGCCGCCCACACTCCGGGCACTGCGCGAGCGCCTGGACCCGCCCTACCGCTCTGGGCTCCTCACGGACACGGCGATGTCCTGCGACAGTGTCAACGAGAGGAGGCGCGGGCACGGCGCCGATGTTCCCGTCCCGACACGGGAGTCCGACATCGAGGGTGCCGTGGTTCGGCTCGCCGACGCGATCGTCGACGTGTTCGTTCCCCGCGTGCTCGACGTCGCGGACCTGCGCCCCGGGGTCATCCCGGCCGCGCTTGAGCAGCCCACCAACTACGCCTGGCCGGTGCTCACAGTGCTCGCGGCGATGCAGGTCAACAGCATCCCGCGCAGCGACGTGGACGCCGAGCGGCTGCTCGGCAAGAAGGTCAGCCGGAACCGCGCCTTCGACGCCGCGGCGCTCGAACAGCTCGGCGGCTGAGGCGCCCTGGACGCAACGATCCCCCGCGCCGGAGATGGCACGGGGGATCGTCGTCGGCTTGACGGAACTCGTCGATCAGAAGTCCCAGTCGTCGTCTTCCGTGTTGACAGCCTTGCCGATCACGTAGGAGGAGCCGGAGCCGGAGAAGAAGTCGTGGTTCTCGTCGGCGTTCGGGGACAGCGCCGAGAGGATCGCCGGGTTGACGTCCGTCTCGTCGCGCGGGAACAGGGCCTCGTAACCGAGGTTCATGAGGGCCTTGTTGGCGTTGTACCGCAGGAACTTCTTGACGTCCTCGGTGAGGCCGAGCTCGTCGTAGAGGTCCTGGGTGTAGACCACCTCGTTGTCGTAGAGCTCGAAGAGCAGCTCGTACGTGTAGTCCTTGAGCTCGGTGCGGCGCTCCTCGGAGACCTTCTCGAGGCCCTTCTGGTACTTGTAGCCGATGTAGTAGCCGTGCACGGCCTCGTCACGGATGATGAGGCGGATCAGGTCGGCCGTGTTGGTGAGCTTCGCGCGCGAGGCCCAGTACATCGGGGCGTAGAAGCCCGAGTAGAACAGGAACGACTCGAGCATGGTCGAGGCGACCTTGCGCTTGAGCGGGTCGTCGCCCCGGTAGTACTGCATGATGATCTCCGCCTTGCGCTGGAGGTTCTCGTTCTCCTCCGACCAGCGGAACGCCTCGTCGATCTCTTTCGTCGAGCACAGCGTCGAGAAGATCGACGAATAGCTCTTCGCGTGCACCGACTCCATGAACGCGATGTTGGTGAGCACCGCCTCCTCGTGCGGAGTCGCAGCATCGGGGATCAGGGAGATGGCGCCGACCGTGCCCTGGATGGTGTCGAGCAGGGTCAGGCCCGTGAACACGCGCGTGGTCATGTTCTTCTCGCCGTCGGTGAGCGTCGCCCACGACTGGATGTCGTTGGACAGCGGCACCTTCTCCGGCAGCCAGAAGTTGCCGGTCAGGCGGTCCCAGACCTCAGAGTCCTTGTCGTCCTCGATCCGGTTCCAGTTGATCGCCGAGACTCGGCTGACGAGCTTGACCTTGGGGGCGTTCATGCTGCTCCTGTCACAGAGTGGTGGGTGAGTTTGAAAGGGGGTGGCGGGTCGCCCCAGCGGAGGCGGCGGAGATC
>JAAYZP010000351.1 GCA_012514785.1 Propionibacterium sp.
ACCCCTTCAGCGTCGCCATCAGCCCGGTGAGGTTGCCGATCAGCCGCCCGGCCTTCCCGCGGGCGAGTTCCGCGACGTCGGGGTTCTTCTTCTGCGGCATGATCGAGCTGCCGGTGGACCAGGCGTCGTCGAGGGTGGCGAAACCGAACTCTGCCGTGCACCAGAGGATGATGTCCTCGCTGAGCCGCGACAGGTCCACCCCGATCTGCGCCAGCACGAACGCGGCCTCGGCCACGAGGTCGCGGGCGGCCGTGCCGTCGAGGGAGTTGGCGGCCGACGACGCGAACCCGAGCTCGCGGGCCACCAGCTCCGGGTCCAGCCCGAGCGATGTCCCGGCCAGCGCGGCCGAGCCGTAGGGGCTCACCGCCAGGCGGCGGTCCAGATCCCGCAGCCGTTCGACGTCGCGCACCAGCGGCCAGGCGTGCGCCAGGAGGTGGTGGCTCAGCAGGATCGGCTGGGCCGACTGGAGGTGGGTGCGGCCCGGCATGACGGCGCCCATGTACCGCTCGGCCCGCTCCGCGAGCGCCGCGAGGACGCCGTCGATATCCTGGGCGATGAGCCGGATCTCCTCCCGCAGATAGCGGCGGATCAGCGTCGCGATCTGGTCGTTGCGTGAGCGGCCCGCCCGCAGGCGTCCGCCGAGCTCCTCCCCGGCGACTTCCTTGAGCCCGCGCTCCAGCGCCCCGTGGACGTCCTCGTCGGACTCGGCGGCGACGAACTCGCCCGCCTCGACGCGGCGGGCCAGCTCCGCCAATCCCTCGTCCATGGCCGCGGCCTGGACGTCGTCGAGGTAGCCGGCGGCGTGCAGCGCCTTGGCGTGCGCGCGCGATCCGGCGACGTCGTGGAGCGCGAGGCGCCAGTCGAACTGCGTGGATTTGCTGAGTGCGAACATCGCCTCGCTGGGGCCGCCCTCGAAGCGTCCTCCCCAGAGCCGTCCTTCGGTCATGTGGCTTCCTTCGTCGGTAGTCCGGTCTTGGTCATGATGCTGAGTTCGCCGGCGACGCGGTCGGCGGTCTTGGCGTCCTGCGCGATCACCAGCACGGTGTCGTCGCCGGCGATGGTGCCGACGACGCCCGGGATCGCGCCGCGGTCGAGCGCGGAGCCGAAGTACTGCGCCGCCCCGGGCGGGGTGCGCAGCACGATCTGGTTCATCGCCACGTGCAGGGATTGCAGCAGCTCGCCGCACAAACGCGCGAGCCGCTCGGCCGCCGCGTGGTCCTGGGCCTGCATGACGTAGACCAGCGCGCCGTCGGCGTTGCGCTGGCGGGCGGCGCCCAGTGCGAGCAGGTCCTTCGACAACGTCGACTGGCTGACCACGATGCCCTCCGCGCGCAGGGCGTCCGAGAGTTCGGCCTGGGAGGTGTAGCGCGCCTCGTCGAGCAGTTGGCGCAGCGTTGCCTGGCGCCCAGCCCTCGACACCTCAGCCATGGCGATCCAGGAGGCCGGGCAGCGCGTCGACGAACGGCCGGAGTTCCTCGCGCGTGATGATCAGCGGCGGCGCGAGGCGCAGCACGTCGGGGCGCGGGGCGTTGATGATGAACCCCGCCTCGAGCGCGGCCTCGGCGATCGCGGGCGCGCGGTTGCTGTCCAGCACCACGCCGCGCAGGAGCCCGCGCCCACGGACGCCCTTGATCTTCAGGTGGCCGAGCTGTGTGAGCGCGTCGGCGAGCCACTCCCCCGTCTCCACGACGTGCGCCAGCAGCCCGTCCTCGAGCACGTCGAGGACGGCGTTGCCGGCGGCCGCCGCGACCGGGTTGCCGCCGAACGTCGTGCCGTGCTGGCCGGGGGTGAAGTACTGCGCCGCGGCCCCCGTCGCGAGGCAGGCGCCGACCGGGAAGCCGTTGCCGAGCCCCTTCGCGACCGTCACGAGGTCGGGGACGACCCCTTCCTCGGTGTGCGCGAACATGGCGCCGCAGCGGCCGATGCCGGTCTGGACCTCGTCGATCCAGAGCAGCGCGCCGTGCGCCTCCGTGATCCGGCGGGCGGCAGCGACGTAGCCCTCCGGCGCCGGCACGACGCCGTTCTCGCCCTGGATCACCTCGAGCAGCACGGCCGCGGTCTCGCCGTCGACGGCCGCCTCCAGCGCTGCGACGTCGCCGAAGGGAACGAACACCACGTCGCCCGGGAGTGGCTCGAAGGGTTCGCGGTACTTCGGCGTGTGCGTCACCGCGAGCGCGGCGCTGGTGCGGCCGTGGAAGGATCCCTCCATGGCGACGATCTTCGTGCGCCCGGTCAGCCGCGTCAGCTTGAAGGCCGCCTCGTTGGCCTCCGAACCCGAGTTGGAGAAGAAGACCTTCGCGCCCTCCACCCCCAGCGCGGCGACGAGCCGCTCCGCGAGCTCGATCTGCGGCTCGGAGGCGTAGAGGTTGGAGATGTGGCCGAGCCTGTCGAGCTGCCCCGCGATCGCCGCGGTGACCCGCGCGTTCGCGTGCCCGAGCCCGAGCACCGCGAGCCCCGACAGCAGGTCGGTGTACTCGCGGCCGTCGGCGTCGCGCACGTGCACGCCCCGGCCCTCGACGAACACGCGCTTCGGTGCGCCGAACGTGTTCATCATGACGTCCGCGTAGCGCTGCGAGAGATCCTGGCCGGTCATTGGTGCACCATCGTTCCCACGCCCTCGTCGGTGAAGATCTCCAACAGCAGGGCGTGCGGTAGACGGCCGTCGTTGATCGTGGCATTGGTGACGCCCCCGTCGACCGCGGCCAGGCAGGCCTCGATCTTCGGGATCATGCCGGCCTCCAGGCTCGGCAGGAGCGCGCGGGCGTCGTCGGCGCTGATGTCCTGGATCAGGGAGTCGGGGTCGGGGTAGTCGGCGTAGAGCCCGGCCACGTTGGTGAGCATCACGAGGCGCTTCGCGCCGAGCGCCGCCGCCAGCGCGGCGGCCGCGGTGTCCGCGTTCACGTTGTGGACCTGGCCGTGCTCGTCGGGCGCGACGGAGGCCACGACGGGGATGCGCCCCGCCTCGATGAGGTCGAGGATGTTGGTGGGGTCGACCGAGGCGACGTCGCCCACCAGGCCGAGGTCCACCTCCTCGTCGTCGACGACGACCGTTCGCTTCTGCGCCGTGAACAGGCCTCCGTCCTCCCCGGACATGCCGACGGCGAAGGGGCCGTGCTCGTTGATCATGTTCACCAGCTCGCGCCCCACCTGGCCGACGAGCACCATGCGCACGACGTCCATGGATTCCGGGGTGGTCACGCGAAGGCCGCCACGGAACTCGGAGCGGATGTCGAGGCGCTCCAGCATCGACGAGATCTGCGGACCGCCGCCGTGCACGACGACGGGCTTCACCCCGACGCGTCGCAGGAAGACGATGTCCTTGACCAGCGCGCGTTTGAGGGCGTCGTCGGTCATGGCGTTGCCGCCGTACTTGATCACCATGATCTCGCCCGAGTACTCGGTGAGCCAGGGCAGCGCCTCGATCAGGGTCTGCGCCTTGGCGAGGGGGGTGGGGTCGGCTGGCGTCACGTCGAGTACTCCGCGTTCTCCTTGACGTAGTCGTACGTCAGGTCGTTGGTGTGGATGGTGGCGGTCTGCCCGCCGGCGTGGAGGTCGACGTGCACGTGCACGTCGCGCCCGGAGAGGTCCACCAGGGAGCGGTCCTCACCGATCTGGCCGGCGCGGCACACCTGCACGCCGTTGAAGCCGACGTCGATCCGGTCGGGGTCGAACTCGGCGTCGGTGACGCCGATGGCGCTCAACACGCGGCCCCAGTTGGGGTCCTCGCCGAAGATCGCGCACTTGAAGAGGTTCGAGCGGGCGATCTCGCGCCCGACGGTCACGGCGTCGTCCTCCGTCGCCGCGCCGACGACCTCGATCCGGATGTCGTGCGCCGCGCCCTCGGCGTCGCCGATGAGCTGCAGCGCCAGGTCCTGCGAGACGACGGTGAGCGCCTCGGCGAGCTCGTCCTCGCCGATGCGGCGCCCGGACGCGCCGGAGGCCATGGCGAGCACGGTGTCGTTGGTGGACATGCAGCCGTCGGAGTCGATGCGGTCGAACGTCACGAGGGTGGCGCGGCGCAGCGCGCGGTCGAGCGTGCCGGGATCCACGTCGACGTCGGTGGTGAGCACGACGAGCATCGTCGCCAGTCCGGGCGCGAGCATGCCCGCGCCCTTCGCCATGCCGCCGACCGACCACCCGTCGCGCGTCACGGCCGCCTCCTTGTGGACCGTGTCCGTGGTCATGATGGCCCGGGCGGCGTCGACGCCCCCGTCCTCCGACAGCCCACGGACCGCGTCGTCGACGCCGGCGAGCAGCTCGGGCATCGGCAGGCGCACACCGATCAGCCCGGTGGAGCAGACGGCGACGTTGTCCGTCGGCACGGCGATGAGCTCGGCCACGCGCGAGGCCGTGGTGGCCGAATCCTGGAAGCCATCCGAACCGGTGCACGCGTTGGCGCCGCCGGAGTTCAGCACGACCGCCTGGAGGAGGCCGTCGGCCACCGCGTGCCGGGACCACTTGACCGGCGCTGCCTGGACGCGGTTGGTCGTGAAGACCGCCGCCGCGGCCATCTGGGGCCCGTCGTTGACGACGAGCGCGACGTCGGGGCCGCCGCCGGACTTCAGGCCCGCCGGCACGCCGGAGGCGCGGAAGCCCTTCGGGAGGGTGACGCTCATGGTGCGACTCCGATGGTGTCGAGGCCGGCGGTCTCCGCGAGGCCGAGTGCGAGGTTCATGGACTGGACGGCGGCGCCTGCGGTGCCCTTGGTGAGGTTGTCGAGGGCGGAGATCGCGATGACGCGTCCTGCGGCCTCGTCGACGGTCACCTGCACCGTGACGCGGTTGGACCCCAGCACGGAGGCGGTCATCGGCCACTGTCCCTCCGGGAGGACGTCAACGAACGGCTCGTCGGCGTAGAACGCCTCGTAGGCGCCGCGCACGGCCGACGCGTCGCCGGTCAGCGGCGCGCTGCAAGTGGCGAGGATGCCGCGGGGCATGGGCACGAGCAGCGGGGTGAAGCTGACGCGCACGTCCTCGTCGGTGACCAGTCCCAGGTTCTGGATGATCTCGGGCGTGTGCCGGTGCGAGCCGCCCACGCCGTAGGGCATCACGTTACCCATGATCTCGGAGCCGAGCAGGTGCGGCTTGAGCGACTTGCCCGCGCCCGACGTGCCGGAGGCGGCGACGACGTGGAGCTGGGATGGGTCGACGAGCCCGGCGGCGACGGCGGGCAACAGCGCGAGGGTGGACGCCGTCGGGTAGCAGCCGGGCACCGCGATGCGCCGCGCGCCGCGCAGAGCGTCGCGCTGGCCGGGGAGTTCGGGCAGGCCATAGGGCCACGTCCCGGCGTGCTCCCCGCCGTAGAACTCCGCCCACTGGTCGGGGTCGCTCAGCCGGAAGTCCGCGCCCGCGTCGACGACGAGCGTGTCGTCCGGGAGCTGGGCGGCGATCGCCGCGGAGGCGCCGTGCGGCAGTGCGAGGAACACGACGTCGTGGCCGGCGAGCACGTCGGCGCTCGTGGGCTCGACGATGCGGTCCGCCAGGGGCGCCAGGTGCGGCTGGTGGGCGCCCAGTCGGTCACCGACCGACGAGTTCCCGGTCAGCGCCCCGATCTCGACGTGGCTGTGCGCGAGCAGCAACCGGAGCAGCTCGCCCCCTGCGTATCCCGTGCAGCCGGCTACGGCAACCTTGATATCCATAGGGAAACTATGCCACTCAAGTGGTAAATATTCCAACTCCTCGACTCAGTATCCGAAGTCCCTCCTGGAAGGTCGCCTCTGCGGCCGCCTCGTCGAAGCCGCGGACCACCCCGAGCGCGCCCAGCTGCGCCTGTGTCTGGTCGTGCAGTGTCGCGCCGAGCACGAAGTGTTCGAACGTGGCGAGGACGTCGCCTGCTCGCTCCGTCGGGACCAGCCCCCGGGCGGGCGCCGTCGGGTCCACCTCGCCCAGCCCCATGGCGCGGGTGGAGGCCACGAGTTCCGCGGCGTCGCGGCGGCCCAGCAGGAGTCGGCGGTACTCGGTTGCCCATCCCTGCAGGGTGTCCGCCTGCCCCATCGCGCCGAGGATGCCGTCGGCCACGGCCGCGAGGAGGGTCTGCTTGTTGGGCAGGTGGTAGTAGAGCGCGCCCGCTTGCACCCCGAGGAGGTCGGCGACGCGCCGCATGCTCAGGTCCGCCAGGCCGTACTCGTCCAGGATCGCCTCCGCGGCGTCGACGATGGCGTCCCGGGTGAGCGCCATCAGTAGGTGTCCCGCACGATCGTGGACACCAAGGCCACGGGCACGAGCAGCGCCCCGGCCCAGATCGAGCCGTAGATCAGCCCGGCCGCGATCGACGCGACGCCGAGCTCGCCCCACATGAACAACGCCGTGGTGCACACCACGTGCGCCACCCAGGTGACGACGCTCGCCGGGACCCAGCCGCCCGGGCGGAAGCCGGTGACCACCCACGCGGTGGCGGAGACCAGCAGCGCGACGATGCCCACCACCCACCCGTTCCAGTTGAGCCCGGCGCGCGCAATCCCGAAGTGCAGGGTGCACAGCACCGCGATGCCCGTCAGGAGCAGCGCCGACAGCCGCAGCTGTGCGCGCAACAGCTTGCGGCGCTCTCGACTCGTCGCGGGATCTGCCATGGTCGGATACGGGCCTTCGGTGAGATGGGAATACGACGGTCACTGTATCGAAGCCCAAACGGATCGTGGCGGGGCGGCGCCACGCGGTTCTTGCAGCTCGGGGGCAACATCACGATTCGATGCCAGCATCCGGTCAGGCCTCGCGTCGGTGGCCCAAAGATGCTTAGGTACTCACCATGCATGCGATCATCGTGCGATCGCAGGAATGATTTTGAGGAGTGATCATTATGAGGATCTCGCGTCGCGGGCTCTTGGGAACCACTGCTGCCGTCGCTGTCGCCGGCACCCTGGCCGCCTGCTCCGCCTCACCTGACGACACCAACGGCGGGGGCGGCGAGAACGGCGGTGGCGAAGCCGAGACCATCAAGCTCGGCGTCAACTACGAACTGTCCGGCGACGTCGCCACCTACGGTCAGGCGTCGGTCGCCGGCCTCACGATGGCGATCAACGAGATCAACGAGGCCGGCGGCATCGACGGCAAGCAGATCCAGCTCGTCGAGGTGGACAACAAGTCCGAGGCCGCGGAAGCCACGACGCTGGCCACCCGCCTCATGTCGCAGGACGGCGTGCTGGCCGTGATGGGCCCCGCCACCTCCGGCAACTTCAAGGCCACGATTCCCGTCGCCGACGACCACCAGATCCCCGTCGTCTCGGGCTCCGCGACGGCCGACGACGTGACCGTCGACGCGAACGGCGTGCAGGAGTACGCGTTCCGGATCTGTTTCAACGATTCGTTCCAGGGCACGATCATGGCCCGTTTCGCCTCCGAGAACCTCGGCGCGAGCTCGGCGGTCATCGTCCAGGACAACAGCTCCGACTACGCCACCGGCCTGGCCGCGGCGTTCACGACGGAGTTCGAGGCCATTGGCGGCACCATCGTCGGCACCGAGGGCTTCACCGCCGGCGACACCGACTTCAACTCGATCCTCACCCGCCTGCGCGGCCAGAGCTTCGACGTCGTGTACCTGCCGGGCTACTACTCGGAGGCCGGTCTCATCATCCGCCAGGCGCGCGAGCTCGGCATCGACGCGCCGATCCTCGGCGCCGACGGCTTCGACTCCCCCACGCTCCTCGAGCTGGCGGGCGCCGCGCCCCTCAACGACGTCTACTTCACCAACCACTACAGCCCGATCGACGAGGACCCCGCGGTCATCGAGTTCATCGATGCCTTCGAGGAGGCCAGCGGTGAGCAGCCCAACGCCTTCCACGCGCTCGGCTACGACCTCGGCCGGTTCGTGGCCGACGCCGTCGGCCGCGCCTCGGAGCTGACCGGCGAGGCCGTGAAGAACGCGATGGCGGAGACGACGGGCTTCTCCGGCGTCACCGGCACGTTCGACATGGACGAGAACCACAACCCCGTCAAGGAGATCGTGGTGATCGGGCTCGCGGACGGCGTGCAGGACACGAGCGAAAAGATCGGCTGATCCTGCGGTCCGCGAGTAGGATCATGTGCTGAGCGGTGGGCCGGGTACAGCCCGGCCCACCGCCATGTCAGGGAGGTAATTGGTGACGGAGATCCTGCAGCAGGCGACGAACGCGTTGTCGCTCGGCAGTATCTATGCGCTCATCGCGCTCGGGTACACGATGGTCTACGGGATCATCAAGCTCATCAACTTCGCCCACGGCGAGATCTATATGATCGGCGCCTTCGTCGGCTACTGGACCATGCGGGTGTTCGAGCTCGGCGTGTTCGAAGCCATCCTCGCCGCGATGATCATCTGCACCATCCTGGGCGTGCTCATCGAGCGGATCGCCTACCGGCCGCTCAGGAAATCCACGCGGCTCGCGTCGCTCATCACGGCCATCGGCATGTCGCTGCTGCTCCAGTACACGATGATGTACTTCGTCGGGGCCGACCCGCGTGCCTACCCGGCCATGCCGTCCTACATGAACACCTCGTTCGACGTGGGCGGCGTGATCATCCGCGGCCAGCAGCTGGTCATCATCGGCGTCTCCGTGCTGCTGATGGTCATCCTGCAGTTCGTCGTGAAGACCACGAAGATG
>JAAYZP010000352.1 GCA_012514785.1 Propionibacterium sp.
CGCGCTGTCGCCACGCTGTGAGGAGCTCGCGGCGACACGGCCGGACTTCGGGGAGATCGGCCGCGTCGTCACTGCCCCCGGCCCGGGCCGCCTCGACGCTGTCACCCGCCTGTTCGCGGCCATGGTCAAGCACTTCCTCGACACGGGAGAGGCCACCGGAGTGACCGGGGTGTGTCGCCGACGCGTGGTCCGCTTCTACGCCCGCTTCGGGATGGCGGCGATCCATGACGACCCCCTCGGCATCCTGGGCCGTGACCATGACGACTACTTCGTCGTGGCGGGCAGCTTCGAGCACATGGTGTCGAAAGGGATGTACCGCCTCCTGGAAGGACCCGGGTCGACCCGGGTCCTTCCCGGACGCGATCCGACGTCCGTGCGATGAGGTTCGGCATCGTCTGCGAGCCCGTTGCCGGCCATCTCAACCCCGCGCTGACCGTGGGTCGCGCCCTGCGCCGGCGCGGTCATGAGGTAGTCGTGTTCGGAATCGCCGACGTCGAAGCCTCGGTCGTGGGAGCCGGGCTCGACTTCGTGCAGGTCGGGTCGGTCGAGTTCCCCCAAGGAGCGTTGAGGCAGCGGTGGTTGGCTCATCCGCGGGGCATTGGCGCGTTGGTTCACACGGTCCGTCTGCACACCGAGGAGACCGACGTGCTGTGCCGTGACGTCGCCGCGGCCACCTCCTTGGCACTCGACGCGCTGGTCGTCGATCAGCTCCACGTGTGCGGCCCGGTGTTGGCCGAGGCGTTGGCCGTCCCGTTCGTCACGCTCTGCGCCGGGCCCGGCATGTACGAATCCGGCGACGGAAGCTTCCCCCCGCCCTATCTCGACCGTGAGCCGGGCGGGGGGTGGCTCCGCCGCACCGGCAACCGTGTCGGCTTCACCGCCATGGCGATCCCGGCGGCACCTCGGTTGCGGACGACGAACCGCCACGCCCGCCGCCTCGGCGTCGGGCCGGTCGAGAGCCTGCGTTCGGCGTCGTCGCCGCTGCTGCAGATCTCCGCGCTGATCGCGGAGATGAACTTCGGCGTGACCCCGCCGGCCGGACACCCGATGCGTCTGATGGGGCCGCTCGTGGACGATGCCCGTCCTGCCGTGAGGTTCCCCTGGCACCTGCTCGACGACCGACCCTTGGTGTACGCGTCGTTGGGAACGGTGCAGGCCGGGGCTGAGGATCTACGGGCCATGATCGTCGCGGCGTGTCGCCAACTCGGCGTGCAGCTGGTGCTCACCCACGGGGGCACCGACGAGGTTCGGCGCCAGCCCGACGGCGCGCTGGTGGTGGCCGACGCACCTCAGCTCGAACTACTCGAGCGGGCCAGCGTCTGCATCACCCATTGCGGATTGAACACGACCATGGAGTGCGCGGCTCTCGGTGTCCCCATGGTGGGACTGCCCATCGTCTACGACCAACCGGCGATGGCAGCCCGCATTCGAGCCGCCGGCGTCGGCACCACCACCCCAGCCGCCTCGGTGACGGCGACGGCGCTGGCGTCGATGCTCGACGACGTGCTGAGGGATCCGAGCTACCGCCGGTGTGCCGACGACGTGTCGGCCGCGTGCCGCCGAGCGCCCGGGGTCGAGGGCGCTGCCGCGCTCATCGAA
>JAAYZP010000353.1 GCA_012514785.1 Propionibacterium sp.
GACCAGCAGCCGCAGCAGGCCGGGGCGTCGCAGCAGTCGCAGGCGTCCCCGACGCCGGCCGGGCGGCCCACGCAGCCGCCCACGTTCGACGACGACGAGCTCGACGTACCCGACTTCATGAAGTAGGTCCCGCATCTGGGCGAGTCGCGGGCGCCACTTATTGCGTCGTCGCGCTAGCCTTCGTAGGTAACTGCGAGCTTTCAGGAGGCGACCGTGGGCGTTCGAAATATCGCTGCGTGGATGGGATTGGTCGACGACGGCCGGTACGATCGTCGCCGCGACGATGAGGAGTCAGCCGAACTCACCGACGACGTGTACGTCGACGAGGACGAGTACAGCGACGAGGTCAGCGAGGTCAGCCCCGCGCCACAGCCGCGCCAGCGGCCGAAGCCGGCCGTGGTGCCCAAGCCCGAGGAGCCGGAGTTGGCCGACCTGAGCCGGATCGTCAGCGTGCGGCCCCGCTCCTACAACGAGGCCCGGATCATCGGGGAGAACTTCCGCGACGGCGTCCCCGTCATCATGAACCTCTCCGACATGGAGGAGGGCGACGACAAGCGCCTCGTGGACTTCGCGGCTGGCCTGATCTTCGGCCTGCGCGGCAACATCGACCGCGTCTCCAGCAAGGTCTTCCTGCTGTGCCCGCCCGGACTCGTCGTCGGCCCGGAGGACAAAGAGCGGATCGCCTCCGGCGGGTTTTTCAACCAGAGCTAGACTGAGCCCGTGGTTTCGCTCGTCTTGATGTGGGTCACCTCGCTGTATATGTGGGTGTTGCTGGGTCGCGTCGTGCTCTCGTTCGTCCCCCTGCTGGTTCCCGGATGGACCCCGCGCGGCCTCATGCTGGTCATCGTCGAAGGCATCTACACGCTCACCGACCCGCCCATCAACCTGCTCCGCAAGGTGCTGCCGGCGCTGAAGCTCGGCAACGTCGCACTCGACATCTCGGTCATCGTCCTGCTGTTCGCCATCCAGATCTTCCAGGGGCTGCTGGCGTTCGTCCCGTTCTGACGTCCCGCGTCGCCGCAGCCCCTCCGGATTCGTCCGACCTCAAGCTGAGGTACCGGCACGTTGGCCGCGACGTCGTGGCTAGGCTAATCTGATCCCTAGCTTATTTTTCTCAGAGTTTGGAGCGCTAATGAGCCTCACCCTTGAAGAAGTGCGTCGCGTCCGATTCCGCATGGCACGCCCCCGCGAGACGGGTTATGCCGTCGCCGACGTGGACAACTTCATCGACAAGGTCGAGGAAAGCTTCGCGGCTTTCGAGAACGATCGCGACCTCCTGCGTCGCGAGCTGGATTCGGCGAGTGCCACCGGTGGTGGCGCCCCCGCCGCCGACAACTCGGCGGAGCTGGAGGAGGCCCGCGGCGCCGTCGAGGCGAAGGACGCCGAGCTGGCCGAGATGCGCCAGGAGATCGAGCGGCTGCAGCGCCAGGCGGAGGCACACGCCCCCACCGGCGACGTCGACGAGAAGGTCGCGCAGCTGACGGCGGTCAACGAGCAGCTCGAGGCGCAGAACGCGCAGTTGGGCGACCAGCTGGAGAAGACGCGCGCCGAGCTCAACCAGGCACGCAACGAGCGCATCACCTCCGCCGCGGGCACGCCCCAGCAGATCACGGTGCATGCCTCCGAGGACGCGGCACCCGCCGTCACGCGCCTGCTCCAGATGGCCACCGACCAGGCCACCACGCTGGTCGCCGAGGCCGAGACGGAGGCCGGACGCAAGCTGGCCGACGCCGAGCAGCGCGCCACCGAGATCAAGACCGACGCCCGCACCCGCGCGGAGCGGATCGAGTCCGAGGCCCGCGTCAACGCCGAGCAGGTCACCAACGAGGCCGAGAGCCGCGCGGCCAAGCTGAACGGCGAGACCGCGGCGCGCCGCGAGGAGCTGTTCGCCGAGCTCGAGCACGAGCAGGGCGTCCTCACCGGCAAGGTCGACTCGCTGCGCGGATTCGAGCAGCAGTACCGCTCCAACCTGGGCGGCTCCCTGCAGCAGCTGCTCAGCGCACTCGAGGAGGACCACCCGCAGCCCCTCGACGTTCCCGAGCTCGCCGAGGCTCCCTCGGAGCCCCCGCGTCTCGACGCCCTCGCCAGCGACTCGCAGGAGTAGGACGCACCCCATCCAGAACAGGCCGACCCCCGCGGGTCGGCCTGTTGTATTGCCGCTCTGTTCGTGGTGTACCCTGCCTCGGACAGCAAACGATGAAGAGAGTCTCTAGATGTCTGAAAAGAACGCGCCGCAGCTGGTGCTTCCGGTCCTCGAAGGTGAGGACCCTTGGACCGAAGAAGAGGTCGCGGAACAGCGCGCCGAATTGGTCGCCGAGCTCGCCCGCCTCGAGAAGCGGATCGAAGAGTCCGACGCGGTGCTGGCGGACCTCCTGCGTGCCGGCGTCGACGGCGCCGGGCGTGACCCGGCCGACGTCGGTTCCAGCAACTTCGAGCGCGACCAGGAGATGTCGCTCGCGCACAACGTGCGCGAGATGGCCGACCAGCTGCGGCTGGCACTGACCCTGTTCGACCAGGGCAACTACGGCCTCTGCGAGGTCTGCGGCAACCCGATCGGCAAGGGTCGGCTGCAGGTGTTCCCGCGCGCCACGCTCTGCGTGACCTGTAAGCAGCGGGAGGAGCGGCGCTGAAGTTTCGCGGCTCTCCGCCGGTGGCGTTGCTGGCCGTTGGGCTGTGGCTCATCGGCCTCGCCGCCGACCAGGTCACCAAGCTCGCGGCCCTGGCCAACCTCGAACCGCACCAGAGCGTCGAGGTGCTGGAGCCGGTGCTCCGCTTCACGCTGATCTTCAACCCCGGCGCGGCGTTCGGCATGGGGGAGGGCGCCACGGTGATCTTCGCGATCTTCGCCGTGATCGCCACCTTGGTGTGCCTGTTCGTCGTGCTGCCGCGCGTGAAGCGCGTCTGGCACGGCATCGCGCTGGGGCTCCTGCTGGCCGGGATCACCGGCAACCTCGTCGACCGGATGTTCCAGCCGCCGTCGTTCCTGCACGGGCATGTGATCGACTTCATCCAGGTGCCGGGCTTCGCGATCCTGAACGTGGCGGACATCTTCATCACCGTCGGCGCCGGCCTGGTGATCCTCGGCAGCCTGCTGTGGGACGACGAGCACGGCAACGCGAAGCAGCGTAAGAAGGAGCGCGTGTGAGCGTGTTCCTGGTGCCCGACGCGCTCGAGGGTGAGCGCATCGACGTCGTCGCGGCACGCGTCAGCGGGTACAGCAGGTCGAAGATCGACGCCATCCTGCAGGCCGGCGGCATCCTCGTCGACGGGGCCACCGTCGCCAAGGGCTCCACCCGCGTGCGCGCGGGCGTGATGCTGGAGGTGGTCGACGACCTCGCGCCGCCGCCCCTGACGGTGCAGCCGAGGGTGGCGGAGGGGCTCCACATCGTCCACGAGGACCGGGACATCGTCGTCGTCGACAAGCCGGTGGGGGTCGCCGCACACCCGAGCCTCGGCTGGGACGGTCCGAGCGTCGTCGAACACCTCGCGCACGTCGGCGTCCGTGTGGCGTCGGGGGGCGCCGCCGAGCGGCAGGGCATTGTCCAGAGGCTCGACGTCGGCACCTCCGGCCTGATGGTGGTGGCGAAGAGCGAGGTCGCCTACAGCGTCCTGAAGCAGGCCTTCCGGGACCGGGTTGTGGACAAGACGTACCACGCGCTGGTGCAGGGCCTGCCCGATCCGCTGTCGGGCACGATCGACGCACCCATCGGCCGCCACCCCGGGCACGAGTGGAAGATGGCCGTCGTCGACGGGGGCCGCCACAGCATCACGCACTACGACACGCTGGAGGCGCACCGTCGCGCAACCCTGTTGACCATCAACCTGGAGACCGGCCGCACGCACCAGATCCGGGTGCACTTCGCGGCCATGGGGCACCCCTGCGTGGGGGACCCGCTCTACGGCGCCGATCCGGTGCTCGCGGAGGCGCTGGGCCTTGAGAGGCAGTGGTTGCACGCCGTCGGGCTCGGGTTCACGCACCCGGGCACGGGGGAGTACGTCGAGTTCGGGTCCTCCTACCCCGACGACCTGAGCCGCGCCCTGCAGCTGATCCGCGACGCGTCGCACTGACGCCCGTGCCGGTGGCAACAACCGCATGGGGAGTCCCGAGCGTCGACGCGTCGGGTAGGGTTGGGCCTGTGCGTAGAGCGAAAATTGTTTGTACCCTCGGCCCCGCCACCGAAACGGTGGACCGCCTCGTTGAACTGATCCAAGCGGGCATGAACGTCGCCCGCCTGAACATGAGCCACGGCAGCTATGAAGAGCACCTGGTGCGCCTGGAGAATGTGCGTGAAGCCACGCGCATCACGGGCTCCACCGTCGGTATCTTCGCCGACCTCCAGGGCCCCAAGATCCGCCTCGGCAAGTTCGAGGAGGGCCCTTATCACCTCGCCCGCGGTGACGTGTTCACGATTACCACCGATGACATCATCGGCAACCGCTAGCGTTCGTCCACCACCTACAAGGGCCTGCCCGGCGACGTGAAGGCCGGCGACATGCTCCTGATCGACGACGGCAACGTCGGCATGCGCGCCACCAAGGTCACCGAGACCGACGTGGTGTGCGAGGTCGTCGTCCCCGGCCCCGTCTCCAACAACAAGGGGATCAACATCCCCGGCGCGGCCGTGTCCGTGCCCGCCCTCTCCGAGAAGGACGAGGCGGATCTCCGCTGGGCGCTGGCGCAGGGCGTCGACATGGTCGCACTGTCCTTCGTCCGCAGCGGCGACGACATCGAGCGCGTCCACGAGATCATGGACGAAGAGGGTCGCCGGTGCCCGGTGATCGCCAAGCTCGAGAAGCCCCAGGCGATCGAGAACCTGCAGGCCATCATCGACTCGTTCGACATGTTCATGGTCGCCCGCGGCGACCTCGGCGTCGAGCTGCCGCTC
>JAAYZP010000354.1 GCA_012514785.1 Propionibacterium sp.
CATCTGCGTCTTCCTCGGCACCCCCGTCATCGCGCTCGCCGCGGGCATGCTGCTGGCGATCGTCACCCTCGCCACCTCGGGCAAGCTCGACAAGTTCACCGACCTCACGGAGGACACTCTCAAGGTCGTCGGCCCGATCCTCTTCATCACCGGCGCCGGCGGCGTGCTCGGCCGCGTCATCGCCTCGACGGAGATGGTGCCCTACATCACGGAGAACGCCGACGTGCTCGCCTCCTTCGGCATCCTGTTCCCGTTCATGCTCTCCGCGCTGCTGAAGACCGCGCAGGGCTCCTCGACCGTCGCCTTGGTCACCACCTCGGGCATCCTCGCGCCCATGCTGCCCACCCTCGGCCTGGACACGGAGCCGCTGATGGCGCTCACCGTCATGGCGATCGCGGCCGGCTCGATGACCGTCAGCCACGCCAACGACTCCTACTTCTGGGTGGTCACCAAGTTCGGCGGGCTGACCGCTGACCAGGGCTACAAGACCCAGACGGTGATGACCGGCATCCTGGGCGTAACATCGATGATCGGAGTGTTCATCCTCTGGCTGATCCTGAGGTAGGTCTTGCAATGCGTGTGCTCGTGGTTCCCGACTCGTTCAAAGGCTCGCTCGGCGCCGAGGAGGTGTGCGACGTCGTGCGGGCCGCGTTCGAGGAGCGCGGCGCCGAAGTCGGCACCATCCCCGTCGCCGACGGCGGGGAAGGCAGCGTCGACGCGCTGCTGCTCGGTGCCGGCGGCGAGCGCCGCACCGACAAGGTCACGGGTCCCTACGGCGAGAAGGTGCACGCCGACCGGGCGATCCTGCGGAACGGCGACGCCGTCGTCGAGCTCGCGCAGGCGGCCGGGCTCACCCTGGTGGGCGAGGACCGTCGCGCCCAGGACACCACCACCTACGGCGTCGGCGAGCAGATCCTGGCCGCCGTGCGCGACGGCGCCGACCGGGTGATCGTCGCCATCGGCGGCTCGGCCACCAACGACGGCGGGTGCGGCGCGGCCGCCGCCTGCGGGGTGCGGTTCCGGGACGCCGACGGCGAGGAGTTCGTCCCCACCGGGGCCACCCTCGCGCGCATCGCCTCCATCGACCCCGAGGGCCTCGACGACGTCGTGCGCGCCGCGGACATCGTCGCGATGTGCGACGTCGACAACCCGCTGACCGGCCCCAAGGGCGCCTCGGCGATCTTCGGGCCACAGAAGGGCGCCGACCCCGCCACCGTCGCCATGCTCGACGCCGGCCTGGCGCACCTGGCGGCGGTGATCCGCCGCGACCTGGGCGTCGACGTCGAACACCTCGAGGGCGCCGGCGCCGCGGGCGGCATGGGCGCGGCGCTGGTGGCGTTCTTCGGCGGCGAGCTGCAGCGCGGCATCGACGTCGTGCTCGACGCGGTCGGGTTCGATCGGCGGGTGCGCGGTGTGGACGCCGTGGTGACGGGGGAGGGGAGCTTCGACTCGCAGTCGCTGCACGGCAAGGTGATCCACGGCATCGCCACCCGGGCCCACCGGGCGGGCGTGCCGGTGCACGTGCTGGCCGGGCGGGTGGATCCGGAGGTGGCCGCGGCTGCCGAGCCGCTCGGCATCGCGAGCGCGACGTCGATCACCCCGGAGGGCACGCCGATCGAGGCGGCGATGGCCGGGGCGCGCGACAACCTTGCCCGTGCGGCCGCCGAGCTGGCGGGGCAACTCACATCGTGACCGTTTTCG
>JAAYZP010000355.1 GCA_012514785.1 Propionibacterium sp.
AGGAACGAGCCCGCGAATGGTCGAAATCACCCTGGACTCAGGCAGGGACCAGGTCCCGGCGGCGGCTCAAACCAGCAACAAAGTAGGTCAGCCGGGGATCACGTCACCCGAGGGCCACGTGGTCTCGATGAACTCGGCGACCTCTGCGGAGTGCAGCAGCTCCTCGAGGATGGCGACACCCTCGTTGTCGTTGTCGGTGCGCCACGCGACGATGTTCGCGTACGGGTTACCCGCAACCTCCTCGGCGAAGACCGCGTCGTCGGGGTTCAGGCCGGCGGTCAGGATGAAGTTGGCGTTGATCACGGCGAGGTCCACCTGCGGGTCCTCGATCAGCTGCACGACGATCTCGGGCTGCGTCTCCTCGAAGTTGAGACCCTTCGGGTTGTTCTCCTCGGTCAGCTCCAGGACGGAGGACTCCAGGGTGATGCCATCCAGGAGGCCGGCGTCCTGCAGCAGCAGGAGACCGCGGGCCTGGTTGGAGACGTCGTTGGTGATCGCGACGGTGGCACCGTCCTCGACCTCGGACGGGTCGGAGACCGTGTTGGAGAACACGCGCAGCGGCTCGATGTGCACACCTTCGCCGTGCTCGAACTCGTACCCCTTCTCGGCCACCTCGGACTCGAAGTAGGGGATGTGCTGGAAGTAGTTGGCGTCGAGTTCGCCGTCGTTCAGCGCCTGGTTGGGCAGCACGTAGTCGTCGAACTCGCGGATCTCGATGGAGATGCCCGCGTCCTCGGCGAGGTTGTCGCGGATGAACTCCAGGATCGTCGCGTGCGGCACCGGGCTCGCACCGACGACGACCTCGGTCAGCTCCACCGCGTCGTCCGTGGGGGCGGCGTCGGTGGGGTCCGGGGTGGGTGTCTCTTCAGCCGTCGTGGCGCCGTCGGCGCACCCGGCGAGGGCGAGGGTGGCGGCCAACGAGGCAGCGGCTACGGAGAGAAGCTTGCGCATAGGAGGGTTCCTTTGCTCGGGGCCAACAACAAGTTGGCCAGTTCTTCATGGCGGGCGGGTGCCCTGCTCCCACGGGTGTGGGAAGACTAACGGTGGTCGACGGCGCGGCTCAGCCAGTCGCCGATCAGTTGGATGGCCTGGACGAGGATGATGAGGATGATGACCGTGACCACCATCACCTCGCCGATGAAGCGCTGGTAGCCGTAGTTGTACGCGAGGCGGCCCAGGCCGCCGCCGCCGATCAGCCCGGCCATCGCGGAGTAGCCGACGATCGTCACCAGCGTCGTCGTCATCGCGGAGATGAGCGTGGGCATCGCCTCCGGCAGCCACACCTTCCAGATCACCTGGATCTGCGAGGAGCCCATCGCGACCGCGGCGTCGGTCTTGCCCGACGGCACGTCCCTGAGCGCGGTCTCCACCAGGCGCGCGAAGAACGGCACGGCGGCGATGGTCAGCGAGACGCTCGCCGCGATCGGGCCGATCGAGGTCTGCACCAGGAAGCGCGTCAGCGGGATCAAGGACACCATGAGGATGGCGTAGGGGAACGAGCGTGTGACGTTGACGAGTGCCCCGAGGATCGCGTCGATGACCCGGCCGATGGACCCCAGCGTGTTGAAGGTGAACAGCGCGATCCCCAGCGGCAGGCCGAGCAGGATCGTCGCGACCCCCGAGATCCCCAGCATCTGCATGGTCTCGACGAAGCCCTCTCGGATGGCGCCCCACATCTGCGGGGTGATGGCGTCAAGCATCGTCCACCCCCAGCTCGGAGGTGAGGGCCGCGTCGGCGCCCTGCTCCTTGAACTTCTCGACGACCAACCTCGCGTCCACGCCCCTCGGCACCGCGATCCTGAGGTGCGAGAACGTGGTGCCGGCCAGGTGCTCGACGCTGCCGCCGACGATCGCGAGCTCGGCGCCGATCAGCCGGGAGGTGGCGGCGATGAGTGGCTGGTTGGCCTGCGAGCCGCGGCTCAGCACGTCGACGAGGGTGCCTTCGAGGTCGTTTTCGTGCGGCGGGATGCCCAGCAGCATCTGGCTCAGCCGGCCGTCCAGCGTCGAGACGACGTCGGTCAGCGGCCCCGACTCGACGATCCGGCCGTGCTCCAGCAGCGAGACCGAGTCGCAGATCTCCTTCACGACGTGCATCTCGTGCGTGATCACGATCACGGCGAGGTCGGGTCGGCGCAGGCTGGTGATGAGCTCGAGGATCTCGCCCGTGGTGCGCGGGTCCAGGGCCGAGGTGGGCTCGTCGAAGAGCAGCACGTCGGGGTCCACCGCGAGCGCACGCGCGATGCCGACGCGCTGCTGCATGCCGCCGGAAAGCTGGGAGGGGTAGATGTCGGCCGCGTCCGCGAGGCCGACGAGGGCCAGCAGCTCGCGGGCCCTGGCCACGCGCTCCGCCCGCGGCACCCCGGCGATCTCCAGCGGGTAGGCGACGTTGTGCACCACCGTCCGCGAGTCGAACAGGTTGCCGTGCTGGAACACCAGCCCGATGCGGCGTCGGGCGCGCCGCAGGTTGATGGCCGTGGCCGTCGTCATGTCCTTGTCCTGGATGACGATGCTGCCGCTGGTGGGCTTCTCCAGCATCGCCAGGCAGCGCACGAGCGTGGACTTGCCGGCTCCGGAGTGGCCGATGATGCCGTGGATGCGGCCCGCCGGGACCGTCAGCGAGACGCCGTCCAGCGCGCGCACGGTGCGCCGCTTGGAGCGATACTCCTTGACGAGGTCAACAACGGTGATCAAATCGGCCCTTTCCGGGCACCATTCAATCAGCGGGCGGTGCCGCGGGCGTACCCTGTCCAGCGTTGTTCACCCACGGCTGAACGATCTGTGCTACTGCGTCGCCGCGTTGGCGCGCGCCAGCAGTGCCGCCAGCCCGTCGCGATCCAGGTCGAAGATGTTGAAGTCGACGAACGTGACCGCGGGGATGTCCGGCGCCTGCTTCTGGAACTGCACCGGCTGCTGCTCGACGACGGCCCGGATCTCCGCGCCGATCGTCGGGTCCGCCATCAGCTCGCCGATGGTCGACATCTCCGTCAGCGGCTGCCGCAGGTCGTCACCCTCGACGTCGACCCGCACCTCCGCCGCGATGTCCCGGCTGCTCGTGCCGACGCCGACGACGAACTCGCCGCCCTCCACCACCCAGCGGCCGAGCACGCGGTGCCAGTAGGCCAAGGCCCGCGAGCCCAGCGTGAGCCTGACCCGCTCCGTCGCGCCCGGTGCCAGCTCGACGCGCACGAATCCCTTGAGCTCCCGCTCGGGCCGCGCCACGGCCGCGTCCGGATCCCCGACGTAGACCTGCACCACCGTCGCACCGCCGCGGCTGCCCGTGTTCGTGACGTCCGCGGTGACGGTGAGCGTGGACGCCGATCCGGCGCCCTCGGCGTGGACCTCGACGCCGTTGATCGCGAACGTGGTGTAGCCCAGCCCGAACCCGAACGGGTACGCCACCTCTAGCCGACGCTGGTCGTAGCCGCGATAGCCCACGAAGACGCCCTCCGCGTAGCGGGAGACCCCGAGCTCGCCCGGGAACGACGGGTACGACGGCGCATCCTCCAGCCTCAGCGGGATCGTCTCCGACAACCGCCCCGACGGTTCCACGTCGCCGAACAGCACATCCAGGACGCCCTCGGCGCCCGCCTGCCCGCCCAGCCACGACTCGAGGATCGCCGGCGCGTGCTCGTTCACCTCGCCGAGCGTCACCACGCCGCCATTGGCGAGCACCACGACCACGCGCGGGTTCGCCGCCGCTACCTCCTCCAGCAGCGCCAGCTGGTCGGCCGGCAGCGCGATCCTGGTGCGGTCGTAGCCCTCGGACTCGTCCTCGGCGGGCAGCCCCAGGAACATCACGATGACGTCGCCCGCCCCCGCGGCCTCCCGGGCCTCGCGGACCAGCGACTCGTCGGGGACGCCGTCGAGCCGGTGCCCCGGCGCGAACGCGAGGTCGATGCCCCGGCCCTCGAACGCCTCCAGTGCGCTGATGAGCCTGGTGGGCGTGACCTGCGCGGAGCCCGCCCCCTGGAAGCGAGGCGTGCGAGCGAACTCGCCGATCACCGCGAGCCGGTCGCCGGTGCGCAGCGGGAGCAGCGGGTCGGCGTCCGCTCGCGCCGGCTCGTTGCGCAGCAGCACGCACCCCGCGGCGGCCGCACGGCGGGCGAGCCGGTGGTGCGCGTCGTAGTCAGCGGTGGATTCCTCGCGCGGCAGCTTGCCGATGAGCTCCAGGACGCGGCGGGAGGACCGGTCGACGACGGCCTCCTCCAAGGAGCCGGCGCGCACGGCGTCGACGACCTCCCGGTCCGTGAGCCCGCCCGAGTACGGCATCTCGAGATCGAGCCCCGCCCGCAGCGTGGCGACGCGGTCGAAGACGGCGCCCCAGTCGGAGACCACCACCCCGTCCCAGCCCCACTCGTCGCGCAGGATGTCGGTCAGCAGCCATTCCGACTCGCCCGCGTAGCGCCCGTTGATGAGGTTGTAGGAGCTCATCATCACCCACGGGTCCGAGTCCGCGATCGCCAGCTCGAAGCTCGCGAGGTAGATCTCCCGCAGGGTGCGCTCGTCGATCTCGGCGCTGATGCGCAGACGGTCGGTCTCCTGGTTGTTGGCCGCGAAGTGCTTCAGGCACGCTGCCACGCCCTGGCGCTGGATGCCCCGGATCATGGCCGCGGCGATCGCACCCGAGTGCACCGGGTCCTCCGAGTAGTACTCGAAGTTGCGGCCGCACCTCGGATCCCGCTTGATGTTCGCGCCCGGGCCCAGCACGACGCCCACGCCCTGGTCGCGGGCCTCGGCGCCGATCGCGGCGCCGACCTCCTCGACCAGTTCGACGTCCCACGTCGCCGCGAGCGCCGCCGGCGTCGGGAAGCACGTGGCCGGCACCGAGGCGTTCAGGCCCAGGTGGTCGGCCCGATCCGCCTGCTTGCGCAGCCCGTGCGGCCCGTCGGCCAGCATCACCTGCGCGATGCCGGGCAGCGGTTTCGTGCGCCAGTAGTC
>JAAYZP010000356.1 GCA_012514785.1 Propionibacterium sp.
GAGTCGTATGTGCAGCGATTCAACGTCGCCGTGAGCCGCGCCAAGGATCAGGTCCGCCTCTTCCACAGCGTGCAGCTCGATGAGTTGACCAACCGGGACGACATGCGCCACAAACTCCTGGAGTACGCCTACGGCGTAGTGGGACAGGACCGCCTCGCGCCCGGTGCATCGCTGGCGGTCGCGGAAGACGTCTCGGCCGAGCCGTTCCACTCGCTGTTCGAGCAGCGAGTTTACAACCGGATCGTGGAGCGCGGGTTCACCGTCGTCCCGAAGAGCGAGCAGCTCGGATATGTGGTCGACCTCGTAGTCGTGGGCGCGTCGCGCAAACTCGCCATTGCATGTGACGGCGACGAGTGGTCCGGCCCCGAAGCATACGAACACGATCTTGCCCGTCAGCGTGAACTCGAACGATGCGGCTGGGAGTTCTTCCGTGTACGTGAGTCTGCCTTCTACGTTGACCCCGTCGCGACGCTGAGCCCACTTTGGGATGCGCTGGACGAGCTCGGGATCCAGCCTTCTCAACCGGATGGGGAACCGGACTGGCTCGATGGTGAGGAGGGAGCCGAGTCGGAGGAGTTGGTTGATCCATACGCTTGGAGCAGCGACATCCGCGCAGAGACCGACGTGGCGCCTCGCCGTGGTGTGCTCGTCGACGAGGAGGTAGAGGTAGACACACCGGGCATCTGGGAGGCGCCCGGTGAGCCTCAGCGAGTGGAGTCTGACGGGTACGACTTCGACGGGGTCCGGTTGCTGCCGTATGAAGAATTTTCTGGTGAGACGACACCAATCGCCGAAGCGAGTAGAGCAGAGATCCTCCAAGGGGTGCTCGAGGTCGCGACAGTGGAGGGTCCACTTTGCTGGAGCCGTCTTAGGACCGCCTACGTGCAGGCGTCAGGAGGGCGGCGAGTGGGCAGGAACATTGCGCAACAACTGGATGGCGTCATCCGCAGCGCCGTCCGGACCGGAAAGTTGGTCAGCACCGGAGCCAGGATCGGTGGCGACGATGGCAGGAAGACGCTCAGGCTGCCGGACCAACCCAAAGTAGTCCTGCGCGAGCTAGGCCCTCGTTCGCTCGACGAGGTGCCCGTCGAGGAGTTGCGGGCTGCGATGGCAAAGTCGTTGAGCCGCCACCCTGAGCATGGAGGTGACTTCGAGTTCATCGCGCGGCGCACGCTCAATCTGTTTGGGCGTACATCGCTGACAAGTGCGGCTCGGGTACGACTCGAGCCAGTTTTCGACTACTGCGCTCAGATGAATGTGGGTCTGTGAGGTGCTGAAGTACACCTCGGGAAGCACCGTGGCGGCAACCGTTGCTGCGCGGCCATTCCGAGGAGTCGGGCCGTGACCCTGGACCGGGGATGAGTATGGGCGAGGCCACTGATCAGGATGGTGCGGGGCACGGAAGTCGAATCCGGCTGGGCCAGGGAGGCACCCGCGACCCCGGGATTATGAGAAGGGCGTTGTCGAAGCGCCAGCATGGCTGACCCGTCGATCGCGATCGCTCGACTGGGATGTCGGGAGGTCATCACCCCGTGCAAAGGGCATGGAGGTTCTGCGCCGTGATGGTGCCGAGTGGGGTTCCATCGATGAATTGCGTCTCAATTAGATCCACCTGGGCACGTAGCTCGGCTGCCTCGTCCGTTCCCCAGCAAAGGGGCAAGCCGACGAACTCGGCATGATTCTCAAAGGGTGTGATCATCAGGAAGAAGTCGTTGTCCCAATCGATGATTGACGGATCGAACACTACTCGGATGGTCCGACCGTCCTGGGTGGCTTCGCTCACAGTCTGGGCGATCATGACTCCTGAACTAGCCCGCTCTGCGAGGTGCTCTTCAACCGCCTCGAGCGCGAGAGATGAGGCGTCCGATGGGCCAGCTTCAGGGGCTGCGGAAGTGGCGGGAGATTCATCCGGTGACGGCTCCGCCGGTTCAGGGGCGCCGGGATCAGGAGCGGGTTCTTCAGAGGCAGTCGGCTGGGTCGCTGGATCCGTTGGCGGTGATGGTTCGCCAGGAGTAGTGGTGGCGGTCTCATCGGGCGAAGGTGCGACAGATGGTTCTTCGCACGAGCGCTCCACCGACAACCGGGGCTGTTCCGTGATTTCTTCCCCTGCGAGCGGGAGTTGGTCACAAACAGTCCAGTTGGATTCGGTAATGATGCCGAATGTTCCGCCGCCCACAACTTCCACTGATCGCGAGTACCCGGCACGCTTGATATCGCTCTTGGCGACATCGAGTGAATTCCCGACGGTTTCCGGCATCACGATTGATGGTTCGTCGCCACATCCAGCTAACCCTGCGACTGCTATCAGTAGGGTCAAGAATCGAAGTACCCGCACTTATTCCCCCAGGTCCACGGAGTGCAATTGCGATGAGACTACCCCTTTCGCCGTGGGTCATGTTGCGACACCGTCGGGTTCCATCAGCGGCACGATCGTAGAGGGGCTGAGGCATCTGGCCCAGCATCGCGACAATCGGCCTCAGGTGAGGGCTGTTCGGGCCTCTCTCAGTTCATGAGTTCGATGTGATCGTCCGTGCGCTCATCGAGTCGATCGCCGACGTGCGTCAGGCCTGGGCTGCACGCGCGCCTTCCGGTGGCTCCTGGGCGGGAGCCGAGAAGACGTTCTCGGCCTGACAGTGGCGGGTCAGCGAGCCCAGAACGCTGAGTACTCTCGTTCGGACTGATCGAAAGTCACTCGAGATCTCCGTTCCCATATCCCCGCATATCGGTGCGGCGCGCTTTGTCCAGAGCTCCAGCTTCGCTACAGGCCGCGAGCGAGATGTATCGGGAGATCTAGAAGCTGGGTGTGCTGGCGCCACCCCACGCTCGCTCGATCAGTTGGCGCAGCACGTCCTCGTCGATGTCCTCGGGCTTGTTCACGTAGATGCAGCTCTTGGCCAGCCGGTGCTTGCCCAGCCGGGACAGGAGTTCGTCGTCGGCCCCCTGCTGCAGGCCGTAGAGCGAGAGCGAGGCTTTGCGTGGTGAGAAGCCGAGGCGCATGGTGTCGCCCTCGCGTCCGGTGGCGTACTGGTAGTGCATCTCGCCGTAGCCGATCATCGACGGGCCCCACATGCGTGGCTCCGCGCCGGTGACCTCGCCGAAGGCGCGGAGCAACCAGCGCCCGTGTGCGGCGCGCCGCGGTTCGAGCGTGTCCAGGTACTCGTCGACGCTCGCGTCGGTCGCGGTGGTCTTGATGTCCGGCGACGGGGTGCCGGTGCCCACTCTTGCTTCGCCGCGGTCTGTGTGCGACCAGACCGCGTGGCCCTCGGC
>JAAYZP010000357.1 GCA_012514785.1 Propionibacterium sp.
CGATCGTCAGCGGCCAGGCGAGCCGCTCGTGCGGTTGCACCACCGCGCCCGGGGCGACGTGCGTACCGTCACCGTGAATCTTCCAGCGAAACGCTGCCATGGTTCCTCCTCGGGATGTGCCGGGAGGATTCTAGACCGCCGCGAACGACGCGCGCGACCGGCGACGATTCGGTCCGCGCGAGTGCTGCTACGCGAGGCTGCCGTACGTCGCCTTCGCCTTCTGCAGCGCGTCGACGTAGCCGGCGCGCTCGTAGGCGTCCGCGGCAGTCTCCTTCGGCACCGCGAGCAGCCCGCGCGCCTTCTCGAGCGAGATGCCGTGCGTGACGAGCCAGCCCTCCAGACCGTCGATGAGTGTCGCCGCGTGGTCCGCGCCGTGGCGGATCAGGGCCGAGGTGGTCATCACGACGTCCGCGCCGGCAAGGATGTACTTGATGACGTCCTCGGCAGTGTCGACGCCGGTCGTCGCAGCCAGCGACGCCTCCACCTGATCCCGCAGGATCGCGATCCAGGTCCGCGGCAACTTCGCCTCACCCGGGCGCGAGAGCGTCACCCCCGACTCGACCGTCATCCGGTCGACGTCGATGTCCGGCTGCAGGAAGCGGTTGAACAGCACGAGCCCGTCCGCGCCCGCCTGGTCGAGCTGGACACACATGTGCCCGATCGACGAGAAGTACGGGCTGAGCTTGACCGCCACCGGCACGGTCACGGCCTCCTTCACAGCCGCGACGATCTCCAGGTGCCGCTGTTCGACCTGGGCCCCCGTCGTGGTGATGTCGCCGGGCACGAAGTAGATGTTCAGCTCGATCGCGTCGGCGCCCGCGTCCTGCAGCTTCGCCGCCGTCTCGATCCAGCTGCCGACGGAGACGCCGTTCAGCGAGGCGATCAGCGGCACGTCGATGGACTTCGCGGCCTGCTCGATGAGCCGCAGGTACTCGTGGCTCGGGTCGTGGTCGAGCGGCACGTCGGGGAAGAAGCTCGTCGCCTCCAGGAACACGTTCTCGAACTGCGCCTCGATCTCGGTGAGCCGCTCCGCCTCGCGGCGCAGCTGCTCCTCGAACAGCGAGTAGACGACGATGGCGCCCACTCCCCCGTCCGCCAGGGCCTCGATGTCGGCGACCGTCTGGCTGAGCGGCCCGGCGGAGGCGACGACGGGGTTGCGCAGCGGCAGCCCCAGGTAGGTGGTTTCGAGATTCATCAGTGCTCCCTCGGATCTTCGGCGAATTGGTCGGCGCTCTGGGCGGCGAGGTCCTCGTACTCCCGCCAGCGACGATCCACCTGCGCCTGGCCGAGCGCCAGGAGCCGGTCGGCCTCGTCGGGGTTCGAGGCGCGGAGGGACCGGTAGCGCAGCTCGTGGCCCTGGTACTCCTTGAGCGTGATCCGCGGCCTCGGCGAGTCCAGCAGGAACGGGTTGCCGCCCGACTCGCGGATCACGGGGTTGTAGCGCATCAGCGGCCAGTGGCCGGAGTTGACGGCCTTGTACTGCTGGCTGAGCCCGTCGCGCATGTCGTAGCCGTGCGCGATGCAGTGGCTGTACGCGATGATCAGGCTCGGCCCGTCGAACGACTCCGCCTCGCGGAACGCCTTCAGCGTCTGCTGCGGGTCCGCGCCCATCGCGACGCGGGCGACGTAGACGGAACCGTAGGCGGTGGCTTGGAGAGCTAGGTCCTTCTTGTTGGTGGTCTTGCCGCCGGAGGCGAACTTCGCCACGGCACCGAGCGGCGTCGACTTCGACGACTGCCCGCCGGTGTTGGAGTACACCTCCGTGTCCAGCACGAGGATATTGACGTCGCGGCCGGAGGCGAGCACGTGGTCCACCCCGCCGGAGCCGATGTCGTAGGCCCAGCCGTCGCCGCCGACGATCCACACGGAGCGCCGGAGCAGGTGGTCGGCCACGCTCAGCAGGTCGGCCACCTTCGGGCCCTCGAGCTGGGTGAGCCGGTCGAGGAGCTGCTCCACCCGGGCGCGCTGCGCCACGAGGTCGGAGCTGGCCAGCTGCTCGTTCTCCAGCAGGGCGTCGACGAGGGCGTCGTCGTCGATCTCCTCCCTGAGTTCTTGCAGCCGGGCGCGGGCAAGGTCGCGGTGCACGTCGGCGGCCAGCCGCATGCCCAGCCCGAATTCCGCGTTGTCCTCGAACAGCGAGTTCGACCACGCCGGGCCCCGGCCCTGCGCGTTCTTCGCCCAGGGCGTGGTGGGCAGGTTGCCGCCGTAGATCGACGAGCAACCCGTCGCGTTGGCCACCATCAGCCGGTCGCCGAAGAGCTGGGTCAGCAGCTTCAGGTACGGCGTCTCGCCGCAGCCGCCGCAGGCGCCGGAAAACTCGAACAGCGGCTCCAGGAACTGCGTGCCGCGCACGGTGCCGAAGTCGACGCGCTCGCGTGCGTTGTACCGGATGTCCTCGAAGTACTTGACCGCCGCCTTCTCGGGTTCGCGGTCCAACTTCGGCTCGAGGTTGATCGCCCGACGGTTCGGCTGCCCGATCGGTTTCACCGGGCAGGCCTCGACGCAGAGCCCGCAACCCGTGCAGTCCTCGGCGTAGACCTGGAGCGTGTAGCTCGTGTCCGGCAACCCGGCGGCGTTCAACGGCGCGCTCAGGAATCCCTCGGGCGCGTCGTCGATGCTGCCGCTGGGGTACGACTTCGCGCGGATCACCGCGTGCGGGCACACGAACGCGCAGTTGCCGCACTGGATGCAGGAATCGGGATCCCACACGGCGATGATGTCCGAGATGTTGCGCTTCTCGTACTTGGTGGTGCCCGACGGGTACGAGCCGTCGGCGGGCAGCGCCGAGACGGGCAGGGCGTCACCCCGGCCGGCGAGCATCTCCGCGGTGACGGTGCGCACGAACTCCGGCGCGCCCTCCGGCACCGGCGCCAGCATGCCGTGCGACGACGCCCCTCCCTGCGTGATCCGGCTGAGGTTCGCCACCGACTGGTCGACCGCGATGTGGTTCTTGCGGACCACCTCGGCCGACTTCCGGGCGTACGTCTTCGTGATCGAGTCCTTGATCGCGGCGATGGCCTCGTCCGCGGGCAGGACGCCGGAGATCGCGAAGAAGCAGGTCTGGAGGATCGTGTTCGTACGCGACCCCAGCCCCGCTTCCCGTGCGACGGAGCCGGCGTCGATCGCGTACAGCTGGATGCCGAGCTCGCGGATCCTGCGCTGCACCGGTTCGGGGATGCGGTCCCAGGTGCCCGCCCCGTACGGGGAGTTCAGCAGCAGCGTCGCGCCATGTTTGGCGAACTCGAGCACGTCGACGCGCTCCAGGATCGACCAGTGGTGGCAGCCGATGAAGCCCGCCTGGTCCACCAGGTACGGTGCCTGGATCGGTTGGGGCCCGAACCGCAGGTGCGAGACCGTGCGCGAGCCCGACTTCTTCGAGTCGTAGACGAAGTAGCCCTGCGCGTAGGTGTCGTCGATCCCGCCGATGATCTTGATGGTGTTCTGGTTGGCGCCGACGGTGCCGTCGGAGCCGAGGCCGTAGAAGACGGCCGCCAGGGTATCCGGGTCGGCGAGGTCGAGCGTCGGATCGTAGTCGAGCGAGAGGTGGGTGACGTCGTCGTGGATCCCGACGGTGAACCTCGGCTTCGGCCGCTCCCGGGCCAGCTCGTCGAAGACCGCGACGGCCATCGCCGGGGTGAATTCCTTGCTGGAGAGCCCGTAGCGGCCGCCGGTGATCGTCGGGAGCACGGCGCGCTTGCCCTGCGACACGGCCTCGCCCACGGCGGAGGACACGTCGAGGTAGAGCGGCTCGCCGGAGGCGCCGGACTCCTTGGTGCGGTCCAGCACGGCGATGTGGCGCACGCTCTCCGGCAACGCGGCGAGCAACTGCTCGACGGGGAACGGACGGTAGAGGCGCACGAACACGACGCCCACCTTCTCGCCGCGGGCGTTCAGGTGGTCGACGGCGGTGCGCACCGTCTCGATGCCGGAGCCCATGATCACCGCGACGCGGTCGGCGTCGGGTGCGCCGTGGTATTCGACGAGGCCGTAGCCGCGGCCGGTGAGCTCCTCGAACCCGGCCATCACCTGCTCGACGATGCCGGGGACGGCGTTGTAGTAGGGGTTGGCGGTCTCGCGGGACTGGAAGTAGGTGTCCGGGTTCTGCGCGGTGCCGCGGATGAAGGGGTGCGCCGGGCTGAGCGCCCGGGCGCGGTGCTCGAGGACGAGTTCGTCGGGCACGAGGGCGCGGAGGTCGTCGTCGCTCAGCATCTCGAGCGTGTTGAGCTCGTGCGAGGTGCGGAACCCGTCGAAGAAGTGCACGAACGGCACGCGCGCCTGCAGGGTCGAGCGGTGCGCGATGGCCGCCATGTCGTGCGACTCCTGCACGCTGGAGGAGCTGAGCAGGCAGACCCCGGTCTGCCGCACGGCCATCACGTCCTGGTGGTCGCCGAAGATCGAGAGCCCCTGCGTGGCCAGCGAACGCGCGGCGACGTGGAACACGGAACTCGTCAGCTCGCCCGCGATGCGGTACATGTTGGGGATCATCAGCAGCAGGCCCTGCGAGGCCGTGAACGTCGTCGACAGGGCACCGCCCTGCAGCGCGCCGTGCATGGCGCCGGCGGCGCCACCCTCGGATTGCATCTCGATGACGGTAGGCACGGTGCCGAGGATGTTGCGACGCCCCTGCGCCGACCACTCGTCCGCCAACTCCGCCATCGTCGACGACGGGGTGATGGGATAGATCGAGCACAACTCGCTCAGGCGGTAGGCGACGTCGGCCGCCGCCTCGTTGCCGTCGATGATGGCTTTACTCATCGGTTACCCTCCGGGATCATCTCGATGGCGTGGACGGGGCACTGCTCGTAGCAGGTGGCGCATCCGGTGCATTTCTCGTAGTCGAATCGATATCGCTTCCCGGGGCCGAGCTTGATGATCGCGTCCTCGGGGCAGGCGCCGAAGCAGCCGTCGCACTCGAAGCAGTTGCCGCAGCTGAGGCAGCGCGCCGCCTCGAACGTCGCCTCCTGGGTGGTGAGGCCGTGCAGCACCTCGGTGAAGTCCTGCACGCGGGTGCGGGCGTCGGCCTCGATGTGCTGGCGGCGGTCGTGCTCGCCGAAGTACCAGACGTTCATCGTCTCCAGCGTCACGATCGGCTTCTTCGGCGGCTGGTCGAAGTGTTCGAGGTTGAGCCAGGCGTCGATGCGCCGTGCGGCCTTCTTGCCGTGGCCGGTGCCGATGGTGACCGTCCGGTCGGAGGGCACCGCGTCGCCGCCGGCGAAGATGCCGGGGACGGCGGTCATCAGGGTGTCCGGGTCGACGTCGACGACGTCGTCGTGGAACTCCATGCCGGGGATGGCACGCAGGAAGTCGGTGTCGGCCCGCTGGCCGAGCGCGAGGATCACCGTGTCGGCCTCGAGCTTCTCGAAGCGGCCGGTGCCGACGGCGCGGCCCTCGTCGTCGAGCTCCATGATCTCGACGGTGAGGTCCTCCTCGTCCATGGACGTGATCGTGCGGAGCCAGTTCATCTTGACGCCCTCGTTCTCGGCGTCGAGGGCCTCGTCCTCGTGGGCGGGCATCTGCTCGCGGGTGCGGCGGTAGACGACGACCGACTCCTCGGCGCCGAGGCGTCGGGCGACGCGGGCGGCGTCCATCGCGGTGTTGCCGCCGCCGTAGACGGCCACGCGGCGGCCGATCACCGGGCGCTCGCCGGATGCGACGTCGCGGAGGAAGCCGACGGCGTCGACGATCTTCGACGCGTCCATGCTGGGGATGTCCACGCGCTTGGAGATGTGGGCGCCGACGGCGACGAATACCGCGTCGAAGTTGCCCGCTTCCTTGGTGGCCTTCAGGTCCTTGACCGGACTCTTCATGCGGATGGTCACGCCCATGTCGACGACGCGCGCGATCTCGGCGTCGAGAATGTCGCGCGGGAGGCGGTACTCCGGGATGCCGTAGCGCATCATGCCGCCGGGCTCGTCGCCGGCGTCGAAAATCTCCACCTCGTGGCCGAGGCGGGTGAGGTGGTAGGCGGCGGACAGGCCGGAGGGGCCGGCGCCGACGACCAGCACACGACGCCCCGAGCGCCGCTTCGGCTTGGTGTAAGCCCAGCCCTCAGCAATCGCGAGGTCGCCCAGATAGCGCTCGACGGAGCGGATGGACACCGACGAGTCGAGGTCGCCGCGGTCGCAGGCCGTCTCGCACGGGTGGTAGCAGACCCGGCCGTGGATGGCGGGGAACGGATTGTCGAGCACCAGCTGGCGCCATGCGTCCTCGGCACGCCCGGCCTTGATCAGGCGGAGCCACTCCTGGATGTTCTCGCCGGCGGGGCAGGCGGCGTTGCACGGCGGCAGCAGGTCGAGGTAGATCGGCCTGCGATCCCGGACGGGCCCCACACGGCCCCGCTCCTTCGCGAGATCCGGCAAGACCGTCATGTCTTTCCGATGGTGCTCCATTACGCCTCCTACGACACGTCGTAGATCCAGCTTAGGCCCACGTTCAACTGAATTTTGCACGACCCCGCCCTATCCGGCTGCCCCCGTTGCCAGAGCGGAAGAAAGCGCCTTCCGGCGAGGCCGAGTCCATCGGATGGTTGAGGGAGCCGCGGTGCAACGGGCAAGTGAGACATACTCCGCCGCATCCCGGAACAACTTGCAGGTGCTCGGCAAAGCGGGCGGGCGGCGACGTAAAACGCCCGCGCAACCGGGTGGCTGCGCGGGCGTCGTCGGTCTATCGGTTCGCTACTACTGCTCCTCGGCGTTCGCCTCGGCGAGCAGCGCCTCGATGTCGAGGTCCTTGATCTGTGTGATCAGCGAGTCGAGCTGCTTCCCGCTCAGCAGGCCGGACTGGCGGAACACCAGCTGGCCGCGGCGGAATCCCATGATCGTCGGGATCGACTGGATCTCGAGGGCAGCGGCGAGGTCGCGCGCATCCTCGGTGTCCACCTTGGCGAACACGACGTCGTCGTGGCGCCCAGAGGCTTCGTCATAGATCGGGCTGAACCGCTTGCACGGGCCGCACCAGTCGGCCCAGAAGTCCACGAGAACCACCTCGTTGTCTTCGACAGTGTCGGCAAAGTTCTCTGCAGTCAGGGCGGTGGTCGCCATGATTTCCCCTTCCGTGGTTGTCATGTGGAAAACGCCAGGACGCTCCACTTTATTCCATCATTTGATCGCGAGGATGCGCCGCATGGGAAGCGGCACGCGCACAGGACGCTGTTTGGAGCGCTCGGCCAGGTAGTTCACGGTGTGCCTGGCGCGCTCGACCTCGTCGGTGGCGCGCAGCCCGCCGACGAGCACTTCGGCGTCGTCGCGCCCCCGTACATCGAAGTAAAACTTCGCCCGCGCGTCCTCGGCCTTCTGCAGTCCAGCACCCACCAGGAGGGGGGTGGCGCGGAACTCCGTCTCGCCGGGCAGGTGTGGTGTGACGCGCAGTTGGCGCGCCAACGTCGCGATGCTGCGGGCGTCCTCCACGTTCACCGGACGCATCGACGGCGCCATCCCGGCGAACATGCCGCCCGGACGCAGTACGCGGGCGATCTCGGCCAGCATCAACTCGCGGTTCTCGTTGACCGCGAGCCCTAGCTCGCTGACGACCGCGTCGAACGTCTCGGGCCCGAAGGGCAGGTAGTTGGCGTCCGCCTGCACCATGCGGTCGCGCCCGCGACGGTGCGCCTCGCGGATCGCGCTCTCCGACCAGTCCAGGCCGACGACGAAGCGCCCGTCGGCGGCCAGCCGCTCCACCATGCCGCCGGCTCCGGCGACCACGACCAGCACGTTGCGCGCGGAGGCGGACACCGACCGGGCCAGCCAGTCGTAGGGGGTCTGCGAGCCGCCGAAGCTGCGGGACAGCACCGCTTCGACGGCACCGGGGCGCCGCGACATGAACCAGCGGAGCCGCTTGTCACTCACCGTCGAGCACCGCGACGAAGAGCAGCGCGGCGTCCGCGTGCGAGATCGCGAGTTCGCGTCCCTCGCACAGCAGTTCGACGCCGGTGGCCGTGGCCCGCGCGTCACACTCCACGCCGGGGCGCAGCCCGGCACCGGCCAGCGTCTTCAGCGCGCTCGGGTCGGCCTGCAGGCTCTCGCTCATCCGCTCCAGCCGCACGCGGGTGGCGCCCGCGGCGACGGCCTCGCCTAGGCCGACCACGCCGTCGCGGAACCGCTGCGGTGGGAGGTCGACCCCCAGCTCCTCGAGCCCGGGGATCGGGTTGCCGTACGGCGAGCTCGTCGGCTCGCCGAGGATCTCCACCAGCCGGCGCTCGACGTCGACCGAGATCACGTGCTCCCAGCGGCATGCCTCGTCGTGGACCTTCTCCCAGTCCAGGCCGATCACGTCGATCAGCAGCCGCTCGGCGAGGCGGTGCTTGCGCATCACCTCGCGTGCGCGCTGGTCGCCCGCCTTGGTGAATTTGATGGTGCGGTCCTTCTCGACGACCAGCAGGCCGTCGCGCTCCATGCGCGCCACCGTCTGCGAGACGGTGGGGCCCGACTGGTGCAGGCGCTCGGCGATCCTTGCACGCAGGGGTGGCACTCCCTCTTCCAGGAGTTCGTACACCGTCCGGAGGTACATCTCCGTGGTGTCAATCAAGTCACTCATCGCACCCCAGCATACGCCGCTACGCGGACACTGGAGCGGGATCGAGCGCGACCCGCTCGCCCCCCCGGATCACGCTGCGGAGCGCGCCGGTGTCGTCGACGAGGCAGACGTCGGCGTACTTCCCGACGGCCAACTCCCCCACGTCCGGCAGGCCGTGGTAGCGGGCGGGCGTCGTCGCGGCCATCTTCGCCGCCTCGGGGATCGGCAGGCCCACCTCGCTGACCACGAATCGGAACGCCTCGGCCATCGTGAGCGTGCTGCCGGCGATGTTCCCCTCGGAGCCGTCGTCGGTGACGAGGCGGGCGACGCCGTCGGTGACGACGACGTCGAGCTGTCCCAGCATGTAGCGGCCGTCGGCGGCACCGGTGGCGCTCATGGCGTCGGTGACCAGCGCGATCCGGTCGGCGCCGGCGGCCTCGTAGGCCATGCGGATGACGTCGGCGTGGAGGTGGACGCCGTCGCAGATGAGCTCGTTGAGGATGCGCTCGTCGTGCAGCAGCGACGGCACGGGCCCGGGTTCGCGATGGTGGATGCCGCACATGGCGTTGAACAGGTGCGTGGCGGCTGTGGCGCCGGCGTCGATGGAGCGACGGCACACGTCGGCGTCGGCGTCGGAGTGGCCGAACGCGACGACCACGCCGGCCTCGACGAAGCGGGCGATGGCCTCCATGGAGTGGGGGCGTTCGGGCGCCATGGTGATCATCTTCAGCGCCGGCCCGCCGGCGGCGATGAGGCGCTCGACGGCGTCGGGGGTGGGGTCGATGAGCAACTCGAGGGGGTGCGCGCCCTTCTTCTCGGGCGCGAGGAACGGACCCTCGAGGTGGATGCCGTCGATGGTGCCCTCCTCGAAGAGCTCCAGGAGGACCGCGGACTGCCGCTCTAGCTCGTCCATCGTGAGGGTGACGGTGCTGGCGAAGAGCGTCGTCGTGCCGTGGGACAGGTGGAAGGCGCGGGCGCGTCGGTTGGCGTCGAGGTCGTCGACGCCGAAGCTCACCTCCACCGCGCCGTGGCAGTGGGTGTCGACGTAGCCCGGCACGGCCCAGAGCTGCTCGGCGCCGGCAGCGCCCTCGTCGATGCCCACGATGCGCCCGCCCTCGAAGGTGATCCGGGCGTCGGTGAGGACCCCTCCGGGCGTGACGGCTTTGGCGACGACGAGACTATCCATGCCCGATATTCAACCAGTAGTGAGACAATGGGTGCGTGCTGATCCCTCCTCATCTCCTTCCCTCCAACGGGAGGTTCGGTTCCGGACCCGCGAAGGTGCGTCCGGCGGCCCTCTCGTACCTCGCCTCGCGTTCGGACATCCTGGGCACCTCGCACCGCAAGCCGCCCGTGCGCGAACTGATCGGCCGGGTGCAGTCCATGCTGGCCGAGCTCTACGACCTCCCCGACGGCTACGAAGTGGTCCTCGGCAACGGGGGCGCGAGCCTCGTCTGGGACATGGCGACGTTCAGCCTGGTCGAGGAGAAGTCCTCGCACGGGGTCTTCGGCGAGTTCAGCCGCAAGTTCGCCGCCGCTGCGAAGGGGTCCCCGTTCCTGGCCGACCCGGACATCGTCGAAGCCCCCGCGGGCACCGTCGCGCTCCCGAAGGTTGGCGACGCCGACACCTACGCCTGGGCGCACAACGAGACCTCCACCGGCGTGATCGCGAAGGTGGAGCGCCTGGGCGAGGGCCTGATGCTCGTCGACGGCACCTCGGCCGCCGGCGGCACGACCCTCGACGTCGGCGAGACCGACCTCTACTACTTCTCGCCCCAGAAGAACTTCTCCTCCGACGGCGGCGTCTGGCTGGCATTCGCCTCGCCGGCGGCGATCGAGCGGGCGGCGAAGGTCGAGGAGTCCGGGCGCTACGTGCCGCAGATCCTCAACTTCAACGCCGCGCTCAGCAACTCCCGCAAGCAGCAGACCCTGAACACGCCGTCGATCGCGACGATGCTGCTCATGGAGTCCCAGCTCCGCTGGATGCTGGACCTGGGCGGTCTGGAGGCCGTGGCCAAGCGTTGCCGCCGCAGCAGCAACATCCTCTACCGGTGGGCGGAGGCGCACACATTCGCCGCCCCGTTCGTGCAGAAGGCCGAGGACCGCTCGCCGGTGATCGCGACGATCGACCTCGACGCGAGCATCGACGCCACGTACCTGATCAGCGTGTTGCGCGACAACGGCATCCTCGACGTCGACCCCTACCGCTCGCTGGGCCGCAACCAGCTGCGCATCGGCTGCTACGCCAGCGTGGACCCGGAGGACATCGAGGCGCTGACCGACTGCCTGAACTACGTCGTCGAACGCCTCTGAGGGACCAGCCCGAAGATGGATCAAGGTTGTGGACCGTCGACGGTCCACAACCTTGATCTGTAATCCGGTCAGCGGGGTCTCCCCCGCTTTCGGATGGGATCAGACGCCGCTTCCCGGCAGGCCGGGGCGCTTGCCGTTGCCCTTGCCGTCGTCGGAGTCATCGTCGTCATCATCATCATCGTCGTCGCCGTTGGTGGGCGGATCGGTCGGGTCCACCGGGACCTCACCGAACTGGATGCCCACGATCACCGGGTCGTGGTCAGATGAGCGGAACTCGTCCGGGGCGTAGAGCGCCTGCTCGGCGGGCTGCTTGAACTGCGTCGTGTAGTCGATCAGCGGCAGCTCGTCGGAGTTGATGTGCCAGTTCTGCACGTCGACGACGCGGGCCTGGAGGGCCTCGTTCGCCAATGCGTAGTCCAGGTAGCCGAGCTGGCCGTCGAAGACGTACGAGTAGGAGTCCTCGCCCTCGAACGCCTTCGCGAGATCGGCGTAGCCGGCCTCGGCGAAGGTGACGATCGGGTCCTCGTGGTCGTAGGAGCTGAGGTCACCGATGATCATGATGTTCTCGGTCGGCTCCACGCCGATGGCGTCGCCGGCGAGCCAGTCGATCATCGCCTCGGCGGCGGCCACGCGGGTCTCGTTGCAGCTGCCGACGAGGTCGCCCAGCTCCGCTTCGCTCGGGTCCCCGCACTCGGAGCCCTTCGACTTCAGGTGGTTCGCCGCGACGGTGACGAGCTCGTCGCTGTCCGTGTGACGGAAGGTCTGGGCCAGCGTCGGGCGGCTCCTCGTGTCGTCGAAGCCCGCGTCGACCTCGGTGGTGAGGATGTCCCAGTCACCGACGGCCTCGACCACGGAGGGCTGGTAGATGAAGGCCGTGGTGATCTGGTCGGTGCCGATCACACCGGTCTCGAGACCGGCCCACTTCTCGCTGCCTGCGGCATCGTTGAGCGCATCGACGAGGCGCACGAGCGCGTCGCCGTTGTTCTCGATCTCGTTGAGCGCGACGATGCCGGCGTCGATCTTGTTGATCGCGGCGACGATCTTGTCCTCCTGGCGCACCAGGTCCGCTTCCGTCACGGCGCCGCGGGAGTCGAGCGTCGTGAAGTAGTTCAGGACGTTGAAGGCCGCGATCTGCAGGTCACCGTCCACCTCGGGGGTGCCGGGGCGCTCCAGGACGCTCTCGATCTCGCCCGCGACGGTGGGCTGGATCGCCCAGTTGCTGAAGCGGTAGTCGAGGATGCCCTCGACGTCGCTGATGCGGTCGCCGGCGCGGAACAGGTTGTCCATCGTGAGCGGCTCGAGCGTGGCGGGATGGATAGCCGGGGTGGGGTTCTGGTTGCCGCGGCCGTCGTCGATCAGGACGCGGTTGGCGAGGTTCGCAGCACGCAGGTCCCATGCATCCTGGCCGGGCGCATGGGTGGCGGTGGGCTGGAACTGACGCTCGGGGCCCACGGCGATCTGGCCGTAGCGGCCGAACTGGAAGAGCTCCAGCACGGTCAGCGGCTCGTCGAAGGTGACCAGCATGCCCTCGTACTGCTCGAAGTCGTCGTTCGGGAAGTCGATGACGGTGGCCTCGGGCAGGGTGCCGTCGCCGCAGTCGACGACCGCCGTCGCGGTGATCTGCGTCATGTCGAAGTACTCGGAAGCGCTGCCCATCACGCGGAGTGCGTCGCCGACTGCCACGTCGCCGGCGAGCCGGTCGCGGTCGTAGACGAAGATGCCGTCGGAGGTCGCGTCGTTGTCGTCGCCCTCGTCCTGGATGTAGTAGCCGTCGAAGCCACCCTCCTGGAAGTCGCCGACGACCACACCCTCGACGATGACCGTCTCACCGGCCAGCGGGGTCGCGTCGCCGTCGCCCTGCACCTCACCGATGGCGAGCGCTTCGGCGAGGCATTCGCCGATCGCGGGGTCGGGCTCGGGTTCGCCCGGTCCGCCCGGCTCGCTGCCGGGCGCGATGCCCAGGTGGTCGAACGTGTTCTGGGGGAATGTCTCCCACTGCTCGGCGGGATCGAACGGGTCGCTCGGATCGGTGTCGCGAGGCACATCGACGTTGCGGCGCAGCGTGACGTCGCGGCCCCAGATCTCCTGCACGCCGACCTGGCCGAACGCGTCGACCACTTCACCGTCCCGGTACAGGACGATGGCGTCGTCGCCGTTGAAGTTCAGCACGGACGCACCGACGTTGTCGGCGAATCCCTTGAGCTCGTCACTGGCCTGGTTGTGCACCATGACGTAGGTGTCGCCGGGCGCGAGGGTCGTGTCCTCGAGCGTGACGGTGTTGTTGGCAGTCTCGTTGCCGTTGGCGTAGAGCGACATGGTGTAGTCGCTGAGTATGATGGCGGCGGCGGTGCCGTTGTACAGCTCGACGGCCTTGTTGTTAGCCGACCCCTCGACGTATTCGCTGATGCTGAGGTCCGTCTCGGTCGCGCTCGCCGTCGTCGGCACCATCCATGTGGTGACGAGCAGCGAGGCTGCAGCGAGCCCGGCCCAGAGTTTTCTTCCTGAACGCACTGTGATTATTCCTTCGTTCGGACTGGGCGCAGGGCTGCGCCCTCGCCGCGACGGTATTGCCCTCAGATGACGAAATCGGCACCGTTGGGTGAACACAGGGTAAACCGCGGATGGCTCCCCCGCTGTCGCGCCGAGGAATCAGCCCTTGACGAAGTACGTGGTGACGCCGGCGGCGAGCGCGACGGCGCCCGCGATGATGAGCGCGACGAAGGTGCCCGTGTTGCGGGGCACGGCGGGGGCGCCGTCGTCCTCGGCGGGAGCGGTGGGGCTCGCGTCGCCGGTGGGTGCAGGTTCGGGTGAGGGCGACGTCGGGCCGGGCTCGGCGGCCGGGCCCGGGGTGGAGGTGACGTCGCTCGTCGGCACCTCGGCCTCCCGCAGCGCTCCCACGCCCCCGAGGATGAGCATGTCCTCGCGCGCGGTGATCGACTCGTCCTCGGGCGGGTTGACGTACGTCTCGACGGCGAGCGTCTCCCACGTGAAGGCGTCGATGATGTGCACGCCGTCGGCGGCGCGCAGGGCGATGGTGGCACCGTCGGGCAGGAAGACGCCGTCCGTGACGCCTTCGGGCGCGTCCGCCACCCGCGTGAGCGTGTTCAGCGACTGCCGCGACGGCTCCGTCGGGGCCCGGTAGATGGCGGCGTCGTCGCCGGTGGTGACGACGTAGAAGTTGCCGCGCCCAGAGACGAGCAGCGTCTCGGCGTGCAGGGGCTCCCCGTTCGGGTACTCGACGACGTACGCCCAGTACTGCTTCTGCCCCGGCTCGGTGTTGCGCATCCGGAAGATCGTGAACTCCGACCGGCTGCCGTCCTCGTTGCCGAGGTCGCCGATGTAGAGGACGCCGTCGTGGATCGCCAGCGACTGCACGGAGACGATGTCGCCCGACCAGTTGATCTGCGCCTGTTCGCCGTCCTCGGTGAGCCCGATGAGGGTGCCGTCGTCGGCCTCGTCGCCGGCGAGCCACAGGCGGTGCGTCTCCTCGTCCCACGCCATGCCGACGACGTCGCCCACGTGTTCCGGCGGGACCAGCAGGTCGGCGGCGGCCGGCGTCGCGAACGCCGCGACGACCAGTGCGCCGGCGGCGAGTGCGATGGGGAAACGGTGGTTCATGGCAGGCGCGAGTTTAGCCCGAAGTGACGACGGCGCCGACGATCACCACGACGATGACGAGCACGAGTGTGGCGGAAACGATGAGCTGGCGGGCGCGGGTGTTCATTTGCCGCACAGTCTATGCCCTTGTCACCGGAGGCCCTATTCACGGGTTCCCCCTATTCATCACCCGCCCCACGCCGTCGATATTAGGCTGCTGGACATGGTGGACTTCTATGCGGTGGGCATCGACGACGTGCGCGACATGTTCGGTGCCGACGAGTCGCTGTCCGCCGAACTGACCACCGCCGCCAGGGCGGCGTTCCCCGATCCGCCCGAGCGGCGCCGCAGCTTCCTGCCACTGATGCGCCGCGCCCCCGGGTCCACCATCGACACCAACCTCCCCTCCTCCGATGACCTGTCCATCCTGCTCTCGGGCGGCTACATCGCCCCGGACCGGATGCGGGCCAGCTGGCGACTCTTCCATGTCCTGCTCGACCATCGCTCCTCCGCGCACATCCGCTCCGAGATCAGCGCCGACGAGCTCGACGCGGCCGAGTTCGACCTCGCGCGGCACGGGCTCGACTCCTTCTACTCGCTCCGCAAGCTGGGCGAACGTCAGCTCGGCATCCCGCTGCGCACGCTGGAGGGCCAGCTGGCCGGCTACGCCAAGCACATCCACGTGCTCGAAACCGCTGCCGCGCTGCGCGGCGTGGTGGACGTCGTCGAAGCGTCGACGCGCACCATCGTCAACGAGGTGCTGGGGATGTGCGACGTCGTCGCCTCCGACGACCGCCTCGACCTCGTCGTCCTCGACCTCTGAAGCTGAGGCCCGGGCCGCGATCGGTCGACCCCGCCCCGCACCTGGGAACCGACGTCGTGAGACGATGGGCGTTGCGCCCGCGTTTCCACCGTTGGCAACCACGAGCAAATCTTGGCAACTTGACAAGCCGAAGGCGCAAACCCGATTGAATTGGCAGAACCAATAAGACCCAGCTTCAGTTCTCTGACTGGACTTCAACGACGAAAGGGCAGTCTATGCGGACCATAATCCGGCAAAGATCCTTCGCCCTCGCTGCCGCCGCAAGTCTCGCACTCACCGGATGTGCGGGC